>JBHGBB010000001.1:0-55311 GCA_041946755.1 bacterium
TGCAGCAGGAAAGTATCCAGAAAATCGATACCGCCCGAACTCCGGTACGCTGGGGTAGTTTTGAAGCAGAATTTACTCGCGTTCGCATCTTCGATGCCCAACAGCAAGAACGATATATTTTCTTACCGGGAGAGCAGATTGAAATCGAATTGGAATATATCGCCCATCGACCGATACCGAATCCTTATTTCGGAATTGGTATCGATACCGAAGATAAAATATATATTACCGGTGGAAATACCAAAATTAAAAATATGCCTGTCGGAACTATTTCCGGTAAAGGAAAACTACGAATAGTTTATCCCAAGCTTAATGTGACTGGTGGAAAATTTCTGGTTACTGCAGGTATATTCCGCGATCCGGATAACCAGGATTCGGCGTATGACTATTATATGAATTGCGCTTCGTTTTTTGTTGATAGTTCTGAATTAAGAGATGAAGGAGTAGTGTTCAGTCCACAAACCTGGGAATTTAAATAGAGTCTTGATTCTTAGCCCTAATTTCTCACCTATTTTCCAATCACAATATTGTATTTCGAGATACAATTTTGAACTCGATTTATCCTACCTGAATTAATAGATTATTTATAGTATCTTTTTATACCTTTGATTCTATTGGCATTATATATTAACTGTTATTATTACCTGATATTGCCTTATTTGGCATATATTGTGCTTTTTATTAATGCCGTAGCTTGTTTGGAAGTAATTCAATATTTATGTGAAGGAGATAAAATATGGATAAATTATTAACTACTAAAGAAGCAGCGGAATATCTGCGATTCAATCCACGATATCTAACTCGATTGGTTCGAGAAGGAAAGGTTCCCGCCCGGAAAATAGGTCATGAATGGCGATTTAAAATTGATGTTCTTGAAAAATGGGCTTGGACTGATCGACCGTCAGATAATTAAAAAAGAATATTGGCTATTGTGTGGAATGAGAGTATTTCGATTGCCAAAAAAAACCGCCTTAGTTTCTCAGGCGGTTTTTTATACGACTTAGATTAGAACTTATTTAATAGAAGTGTTCGATATCACTTATTTCTTTTTTGCTTTTTTCTTTGCTTTCTTTTTCGCTGCCAAGGCGGACCGCCTCCTTTCATTTAGCTATTAAAATATTAGACGTAATTAAATAGCTTGTCAAGTAAAAAATGATTTAATCGGTGGAAATATTTTATTTATTTTTTTACCGGCAATTTCGATTTTTAGACGTTTTTGTTTATGAAATCCCGCTAATCCGCTCTGGATAAGGTTTTAAAAGCATTTTTATTCTTAACCTGCATCTTATTTCTCATTTCATACATTATTAACGAAATAATATTTTTATAAATTATTTTATAAAATATTATTTTTTATTCTTTTATTCTTTTCTAATTATTCTCGCTAATAGGATCTTAATTTGATACTTGATATTTTGGTAAGAATATTACCTTGCGGAAGATGATTCTTAAGTTAGCCCATAAAACTGGCCAATAGACTAATGATAATCCAGCGTAAAACGGAGAGTAATAGAATCGCAATGATCGGTGAGAAATCAAACATCCCTGCTTGAAGAGGGACCAATCGTCGGATAAAATTCAGAAAGGGATCAGTAACTCGGCTTATCCAGCGTACAACCGGATTCCAGGGATTAGGATTCGTCCAGGATAATATGATGCGTATCAAAAAAATAAAAAGATAAATATTATATGCGAGACTAACGATAGCTATGAGTTTCGGAATCAGCATGATTAAATTATAGTTTAATTTCCTTTTTCTCTTTTGCAGCACGATGTATTGCTTCAACGATTTTAGTTACATAGGCTGCTTCTTCCAATTTAACCAGCGGATCAGTATCCAGCCGGATGTTATCGATAAACGCATCAACCATTTCCCGGCTATGCCCAAAAGGTTTTTGATGTATCGGTCGGGCAACCGTTCCCGGATGAGTATAGGTTTTTGTCATCTTATGCACCATCTGATCTCGGAGGTCGATCGACATTGCTCCTTTTGTTCCGATAAGCTCATATCGGAAATCATAAATGAGCGGCATACTCTCTGGATATATCCAACAGGAACGAAATGTACCTGCAGTTCCATCTGTAAAGGTTAAGGTGGTTATCAGCCAATCATAAGTATCGATCCCAATATTTTTCAGTACTTTTTTCTGACCGACGGTATATACCGTAGCAACTTTTTTGCTTGTCAACCATAACGCCATATCAATACAATGCGAAATCAAAAACCAGCCGGGAGTAGTATATTTCGCCCAACTTAACATTTTCGTTGGTACCCAAATAGTATCGTTCATGCAGGTATCGATATTGGTTATCGTACCTAATTCACCACGGTCGATTGCCTCTTTCGCTTCCAGAAATGGTGCATTCCATCGATTACCGAAAAGCACCATACATTTAACTCCGGCTTTTTTTATCGCAGCTACTATCGTATCCGCATCGCAGGTAGAAGTAGCCAATGGTTTTTCAACGGCAATATGCAATCCTGCCTGAGCCGCTAAAAGTACCGGTTCCCGATGCAGATGGTCGGGAGTAGCAACGATGATGGCATCTAATTGCTCCCGACGTATCATTTCACGATAATCAGAATAGGTAGCTACCTTAAGTTTTTTCGCTACATTCCGCGATTGCTGATTTATCTCTGATATTGCTACTACTTGCGCATAAACATTATGCTGAATTATTGCGGTAAAAGATTTTCCCCGAATCCCATAACCGATTAAACCAAACCGTAACATAAGGTAATCTCCCCAAATTTTATCGTATAATAACTGTCTCTTATAGATTATAGCGATTTCTTTCAGATTCCGTCAAGTAATACATAACCACCATTCTATCTTTTATTACTCGTAGTGATGTTCGATGGAATCACATTATGCTATTTAGAATATGATTAACTATATTTATCTTTACGTGTAATACATAGTAATAATATTAAACCTAAATATGGAGAAATAGCGTTAATCAATGGAGATATGGGTACAACTAAGGTAGCGGATTGGACTTACTATCTACATTAAGCTTCGAATAAAATGCGTTCTGGTGCCGAAGCGGGGATTTGAACCCCGACGAGGTTGCCCCCACTAGACCCTGAATCTAGCGCGTCTGCCAATTCCGCCACTTCGGCATCTTATGAACCCTAGATATTAATAGGAAAATAAGTATATTCTAGAAATTTCTATCTATAAAAAATATCAGAAGATGATAGAAGTGTCAAGTATCTTTATTTTAATGCACTTCGATACACACCTTAAAAATCGACAAAATTTCATTTTTTTATTGACAAGTTCAGCAAATCAAGGTAATTTATGGTAAAATATCATCGTGGGAGAGCAGGGATTTATTGAACGGATAATAACTGAGCATCGTCGGGCACGGCACGAATATCATATTCTAGAGACAATCGAATGTGGGTTAGTTTTAACCGGCGGTGAAGTAAAATCGATTCGGGATGGAGCAATCAGCCTCGCAGATGGTTATGCTATTATTAAGAGTACCGAAGTTTTTTTGTTAAATGTACATATTGCACCATATAATCCTGCAAGCCGAACAAATCCGAATCCGCGTAGAACCAGAAAATTATTGCTCCATAAAAGAGAGATATTTCGACTGCAAGGAAAACTGAACGCCGGAAATTTAACGTTAATCCCCTTGCGAGTTTACCTTAAATCAGGTAAAATAAAGATAGAAGTTGCATTAGTAAAAGGTAAAAAACTATACGATAAACGTGCTGCGATTAAACAACGGGAATTAGAACGGGAAAAGCAATCAGCGTTACGTTTATCTCGATAAGAATTTATTAATAAACAGTATCGCCGCTAATTCGAGGGGGCGAATTGGGTTCGACAGTAATCGAGGGTGTATAAGTGGCGTGTCGAGTTCTCTACCAGCTCGTTAAAACGGTGGAACAACATAGTCGCAAATCAAGAACTTGCATTAGCTGCCTAATTGAGTAGCTACGTCTTTCCGAGTTTACCTATCGACTTGGAAAAGGCGTCAAATAGATAGGAGTAGTAATTAATCTCTGCTCGAAGGATTAATTGCCAAATAATATTCGAGCTAGCATCAATCGAACCCGCCTGAGGTGCAGATTGATGTGAACTCAAATTTCAGGATACACACGTAGACATTTAGCATACTGGTTATTGGACGCGGGTTCAATTCCCGCCGCCTCCACCATAACATCAACAGGGTAACCGATTTCATATATTTACGGAGGAATAATGGCAAATATTATTGACCAAAATCAATTAATCGAATTACTCCTGGAAGAAAAACTGCTTAATAAACGGCAACTCAAAAATGCTCTAGCGGAACAAGAGAAAAGTAATAAAACACTTTCTCAAGTTTTAATTGACCAGAAACTGGTGACGAAAGGTATCCTTGCTGAACTAGAGGCTCGAATTATGGGAGTTGAACAGGTTCGATTACTTGATCAACAATTAGATCCTGCGATTCTTAATCTTATTCCTCGACGCATGGCAGAACAATATCGCGCGGTCCCGATTCGATTATCCGGCGATGAGTTGCAGATCGCCATGGAAAATCCGACCGATGTTTTAGCGATCGATGATATTAAATTACATACCGGGAAAACCATTCGACCAGTACTTTGTTCAAATAAAGATATCGATTTTGCATTAAAACATTATCCGGAAAGTGGCGAGATTACTCTGGCCGTCAAACGTTCACGACCGAAAGGGATCCTAATCATAGCACAAGTGGTTCTGGGCCTGTTAATGATTATTCCGTTTATTATTATTGGTTGGTTGATTAGTGCCAATGCAAATATCGCGAAATGGATTTCTGATTATAATAATTTATTTATTGTATTACTCTGGTGGGGATTCTACAGTATTATCCTCTATTGGGGTTATGGCATTTTCTTCGAAGAGAAAACCGAAAAACCGAAACCGAGTGAACCGGATGAACCATAATCTGGATAGCAGTGTGCCGTATATACTCAGGTTAGTAGTTACCTTCCCCAGTCACCTAATTACCTTAACAGTATAACCATGTTACCACATCGATTATTTGAAGAAGATTGGTTCGTTAAACGATACCGATTCATCATTGGATTAGTATTATTTTTTCTATTCCTATTACTCCTTCGAGCATTCCAGCTTCAAATCTGGCAAGGGAAAGAATATCAACTACGCTCCGAAAATAATCGGGTTAAATTAATCAAAACCGGTGCGGCGCGCGGTATCATTTTTGATCGTAAAGGAGAACCACTGGCTACTAATCGCCGAGTATTTTCAGTGTTCGTCGATGCGACTGGTGTTGATGAAAGGCATATTCATCATTCGGTTCATCTTTTAGCAAAAATTCTTAATGTTGAGCCGGATTCGTTAATCTCACAGCTTACTACGGCACGAAACCGACTCATTCGAAAACCATTAAAGATCGCGGAAGATGTTGATTTCCCGATTATAACCGCTATTCGAGAACAAACATTGGATTTACCGGGAGTATATGTAAAAGATGAATTCCGGCGATATTATATTGAGAATAATCTAGCGCCACATGTATTGGGATATCTAGGCAGAATCAGTGGCGATGAAATGGATGAACCTGAATATGAGCAATATGATATCGACGAATATATTGGTAAAGCAGGTTTAGAAAAAGTATATGAACCTATTCTCCATGGGACCAGCGGTGGCTGGGCGATTGAAGTCGATGTATATGGAAATAAACGCCGGGAATTGGGTACTGTCGAATCTATCGCCGGAAATAGTTTGGTTCTGAACCTGGATGCCAAACTTCAGAAGAAAGCCAATGAATTACTTACTGGAAAAAAAGGAACGATTATTGCCATGAATCCGAATACCGGAGCGATTCTGGCTTATATCAACAAACCTGATTTCGATCCCAATCAACTTACCGGAATTGTTCCTGCTAGCGTATGGAATAATATTTATTTCGATCCGAATAGTCCCTTGCAAAATCGTGCGATAACAGGTTTATATCCACCTGGATCGGTATTTAAGATTATTACCGCACTGGCTGCATTGGAAAAGAACGCGATTGAACCGACAACGCGATTTTATTGTTCTGGCGCGATGCATTTGGGTAATTGGACGTTTAACTGCTGGAAAAAAGAAGGGCATGGTTCGGTAGATTTAGTTACCGCAATTACTCATTCCTGTAATGTATATTTTTATAACGCTGCATTAAAAACCGATATCGACCCAATGGAACAGATGGCGCATGAGTTTGGATTGGGTTCTCCAACTGGTATAGAGTTACTCGGTGAAAAAAGCGGGTTAGTCCCATCGCGTGCAATAAAGAAAAAATTACTCCATGATAAATGGTATCCCGGAGATACCGCGCAAACCGGTATCGGTCAAGGTTTACTTTTAGTAACCCCATTACAAATGTTAAATGTCGTTTGTACCGTTGCCAATGGCGGAACGGTATATAAGCCCTATTTGGTGCAAGCGATTGAAACGAATGACGGAAAAGTAATCCAGCAATTTTATCCGGAACCGGTACATCAACTGCCGGTTACTCCAGAAAACATCCAAATTATACGTAAAGGGATGTGGGGAGTGGTGAATGCACCGGGCGGAACCGCTGGCTTAGCTCGATTACCGAAAATCGAACTAGCCGGGAAAACCGGTACTGCAGAAAATCCGCATGGTAGAACCCATGCCTGGTTCTGCGGATATGGTCCTTTCGAAAAACCGGAAATAGCGGTAATCGTTATGGTTGAAGAAGGAGGTTTTGGTGGTACTACCGCTGCCCCGCTGGCTAAACAGTTATTCAACTCCTATTTCAATCCTGGACCAGAACAGCCGTCAACACCGCCGCAGAAACCTTTTCCGCAAAAGAAACCGATTGGACCAGCTCCGGTAGTATCGATTACAACTACCTAAGAATGTATCCAGTTCAATAATTTTGACTTTATCGTAGCATTAAATTCATTATCGGTAAGCATGATTTCAGATTCAGTATTTTTTGACAAGCTACCTCAGTTTTCTGTATACTGTATTTCTATTTTTATATAGGGGGAATATATGAAAAACTATTCTTGGTTTAGCGCAATAGCAGTTTTAACCATACTCGCCTTCTTTCTTTCAATTACTTCGATTTGTGCTGAAGATAAATCTGCAAGTATAACTAATACCAAATCAAAACTAGCAGTAGTCGATTTCACTGTATTTGGTTCGGGAATTGATAAAGATTTAGGAAAAGCCGTGGCTGAACTAATGCGCAGTTGTTTTGTTGATACCGGAAAATATATTGTCATCGACAAAAATACGATGGATAAAACCATCTTGGAAAAAAGAATCACGGTTACCGAACAAACCGGAATCGAATTGGGTAAGTTATATAATGCTGATTTTGTGGTGGATGGTAGTATTCTTAAAATCGGACCGTCATACATCATGACTGGAAAACTAGCTGATGTTAAATCCGGAGAAGTGCTCAGTGGAAAAAATATTTCCGGAAAAGGGGACGATCAACTACCCGATATGGCAAAACAACTGGTCACCCAACTGATTAGCACCGAAAACACCTATACGGCAAAAACTACCGTCTCGATTATTTCAACTGTTACGGTTACCACCACTATCATCGAAATCAACAAATAATTTGTTATCTATGGATACTCAACAAATAAAAGAATTGGCGGCAAAATATATTATGAACACCTACGGCATCAGAGATATCGCTCTGGTCCGAGGACAAGGAGTAAAGGTTTGGGATGCGGAAGGACAAGAATACCTTGATTTCGTTGGCGGAATTGCGGTCAATCTGCTTGGACATTGTCATCCAACGGTAGTAGAAGCTATTAATCAGCAGGCACAAACCTTGATTCATGTTTCTAATCTCTATTGTATCGAACCGCAGGTAAAACTGGCGGAATTACTCTGCCGGATTTCGTTCGCCGAAAAATGTTTTTTCTGTAATAGCGGTGCGGAAGCCAATGAAGCGGCAATCAAACTTGCCCGGAAATATGCGAAATTAAATATCGCTCCGGATAAATATGAGATTATAACTATGCTCAATTCGTTTCATGGTCGTACCTTAGCAGCAATTACTGCTACCGGGCAGCCGAAGTACCAGCATGGATTTGAACCTTTAGTTCCGGGATTTGTTTATGCGACTTTTAACGATTTAGCGAGCGTTAAAGAGAAAATCAATCAACACACCTGTGCGATTATGGTTGAACCGATTCAAGGAGAAAGCGGGGTCCATCCATCGACTCCGGAATTTCTATCCGGTCTCCGCCAATTATGCACTGAGCATAACTTACTATTAATTTATGACGAAGTCCAATGCGGATTGGGTAGAGTCGGAAAAATGTTTGGGTATGAACTTTATGGCATTCCGCCGGATATTATGACGTTATCAAAAGGATTAGGAGGCGGAGTCCCGATTGGTGCGACCCTGGCTACTGATAAAATTGCAGCCGCATTCTCACCGGGAAACCATGCATCAACGTTTGGCGGCAATCCATTAGCCAGCGCTGCAGCGATCGCTGCATTACAAACGATTCTGGATCAGAAACTGGCCGAGAATGCTACTAAACAAGGAGCCTATTTCTATCAACAACTACTGGACTTAAAAAAGAAATATGATTTTATTACCGATGTACGGGGTAAAGGGCTACTCCTCGGGCTCCAGTTAGATCGGGAAGGAAAACCGTTTGTCGTTAAGTGTGCTGAAAAAGGATTATTGATTAACTGCGCGGCAGAAAAAGTATTGCGGTTTCTCCCGCCATTAATAATCAATCAACAACATATCGATGAAGCGATATCGATTCTAGACCAAGTCTTTGCGGAGGTTAAGTAAACAGAATATGAAGAAAGATTTAGTTTCTATCAATGATTTATCAGCAGCTGAGATTGAACAGATTATCACGGCCACCATGAAATTAAAGAAACGGCATCAATCCGGAGAAACGGTTCAGCCGTTAGTAGGTAAAACGCTAGGATTGATTTTTCATAAACCATCTGCCCGAACCCGGATTTCGTTTGAGGTCGGCATGTATCAACTCGGCGGACATTGCGTTATCTTATCCGAAAAAGAAATCGGGATGGGTACCCGGGAATCGGTTAGCGATTTAGCGAAATTATTTTCACGATATATGGATGTTGTGATGGTTCGTACGTTCAGCCATGAACTGGTAAAAGATTTAGCGAAATATGGCTCTATTCCGATTATTAACGGTTTAACCGATTTCAGCCATCCCTGCCAAATCTTAACCGATTTGGTAAGTATCTATGAAAAAAAGGGGACGGTTAAAGGACTCAAAATCGCTTATATCGGGGATGGAAATAATGTCTGCAATTCTTGGTTATTTGCTGCCGGTAAACTAGGATTAAATCTGGCGATTGCTTCACCGGCAGGATATTTACCTAAATCCGAGGTGGTTCAATTAGCGCAATCTTATAAAACCGGACATACTATTAGCTTAACCACCGATGCGAAAAAAGCGGCACAAGATGCGGATGTGATTTATACCGATGTTTGGGCCAGTATGGGGCAAGAAGCCGAACAGAAACATCGGCTATCAGTTTTCAAACCATTTCAACTAAATGACGATTTGATTAAATTGACCAAACCGGATGCATTGGTAATGCACTGTTTACCGGCACATCGCGGTGAAGAGATAACCGATTCGGTTATCGACGGCCCGAAATCGATTGTGTTCGACCAGGCAGAAAACCGGATGCATACCCAAAAAGCGATTTTGTGCTGGTTAGTTTCTCCAAATGGTTTAAATTTCTAATAGAGAGATATATACCGAATAGCAGCATCTATCTATGAAAGTAGAATTCGGATTATTTGCTGTCATTCGTTAAATTCGAATTTACTATGTCTAATAAAACTCCTAGAAATCCAACGATTGTTGTTGACGGTAAAACCTACTTGCGGATTCCGGTAAAAACCCATATTATTACTGATAAAGATAATATCACTGAAGTGGTTGCTAAATATACTTCCGGGCAGTTACAGCCGGGCGATATAGTAGTGATGAGCGAAAGTGTGGTTGCTATTACCCAAGGTCGGGCAATCCCAATCGATCAGATTCATCCGGGATTGGTCGCTCGATTTTTATGGCGGTTCGTGCGGAAAGTATCGTATGGTATCGGACTGCGGAGTCCGGAAAGTATGCAGTGTGCGGTAGATGAGGTTGGTCGAATCAGAATCTTGTTTGCGGCATTTGTTGGCATGTTAGGGAAATTAGTCGGCCGTCGCGGTGATTTCTATCGTATTGCCGGGATGCAAGCGGCAACAATTGATGCAGCGTTTACCACTCCGATCGAACCTTTTCATCATTGTGTTATTAAAGGACCGAAAGACCCGGATAAAGTTACTCAGACCATTAAAGATACCGTTGGGGTTGAAAGTGCGATCGTCGATGTGAATGATATTGGCGGTTCCTGGGCACTCGGCGCTTCCGATGGAGTCGATAAACGGTTAGTCGAAAAAATCATGAAAGATAATCCACTCGGCCAATCGGATGAACAAACCCCGATTGGAATTATCCGAAGGATAAACAGTTAAATGGTTAAATAGTTAAATAGTTAAATAAGAGAACCACACGTATCGGATTTTGATTTAACTATATAATTATTCTCCTATCTAGTGATTCTTAAAATATTTTAGTTTTGACATTGATTTAAGCTTTGGGTTTTGAATTTTGAACTCATGAATTGGGGGTAACTAAGCTTATGCCGAAGAAAAAACCGGTTACCGTTCCTTCCGTAGAAATCCAATCTACCTTAGAAAGACTGCATGAAGCCAAACAAGAATTAGAACGAAAAGTTCAAACCCTATATCGGGTGAACGATTTCATGGCGTCGGTAACCGATTTGAAGAAATTACTGACCCAGATCATGCAAGAAAGTAAAGATATTGTTGATGCGGAAGCGAGTTCGTTACTCCTTTACGATCCGAAGACTGATGAATTATATTTCGATATTGCAAAAGGTGGCACCGAAGAAGCAATTAAACAAATCCGATTGAAAATGGGGGAAGGCATCGCGGGAACGGTAGCGAAAAAACGGAAAGAGCTGGTAGTGCAAGATGTCAAGAAAGATAAACGGTTTGCGCAACGAGTCGATAAAACCACGAAATTTCAGACTCGGAATATTCTTGCGGTTCCCATGATTCGGAAAGACCGATTGATTGGCGTGGTTGAAGTAATCAACAAGAAAAACCATGATCGTTTTTCTGAAGCCGATACCGCGATATTACGAGTGCTTGCCGATTTGGCAGCAATCGCTATCGAAAATGCCCAGTTATATCGAGAGAAAGTTCAAGCGGAACGGCTCACGGCTATGGGTGAAGCGGTTGCCGGATTAGCCCATTATATCAAGAATGTTTTGTCCGGAGTTAAAGGTGGGATGGAATTGGTTGAAACGGCAATTAAGAACCAGAACCAAATGTTATTGCAAGAGAGTTGGGGTATCCTAAAAAACAGCAA
The DNA here is from genome assembly GCA_041946755.1 of bacterium. GTDB lineage: Bacteria > UBP4 > UBA4092 > JAOAEQ01 > JAOAEQ01 > JBHGBB01. Next base: position 11,444 of record JBHGBB010000001.1, read on the forward strand.
TCTGAAAATAGCGAAACTTATTGCGGATATGCTCACCTACTCTAAAGAGCGGCAACCGGAATATAAATTATGCTGTCTTGATCGGATTATTGAAGATACCGTGATGACCGCGCAGAAAAAAGCCCATGAACATAATGTCCAGCTATATTCGCACCTCGATCCGAAAATGCCGCCTGAAGTTTGTATCGACCCAATCGGAATCAATGATGTTCTATTAAATTTGGTGTTCAATGCGATCGATGCTATCCCGCATGAAAAGGGAAAGGTAACCATAATCTCGAAACACTATCCTTTAACGGAGCAATTCGAATTATCGGTTACGGATAACGGTTGTGGTATGCCACCGAATGTAGTCAGCCGGATTTTCGATCCTTTTTTTAGTACCAAAGGGTCTGGTGGCACCGGTCTCGGTCTAGCAGTAACCCAGAAAATTATTAATGAACATAAAGGAACCATTGCAGTCAAATCAGTGGTTAATAAAGGGACTACTTTCATAGTTACCATACCGGTAAAACGCAGCTAAACCTCTAGAGCTTACCTTTACTCCATCATATTTTGCCTTTTCTAATCGTAACTCTTTTATTTACAATAATCTTGGTTTATATTTTGTATTTTATTGGTTTGGGAGTACAACCCGAATTGGTCGGACCAATTCGGGTTATACTCCTTATAAAAAACATCTTCTAGGTTGTATCTTGCGCAAATTGAGTATAATACAACATGGGGGAGCATGTTTTGTCATTATGAAACTAGATGCTAATATCCAGGAAGTTGAATTATTCTCCAGCGGAGAAAAATTATTTCAAAATGGCATGGCTGTTATATCTTATTGATATATCGATAGTTACCAATTTGAGTTGAATTTTTGTCCATTGGACAATAATTCAACTTAAACGTCTAACTCTACTCTATATAAAAACCGGAAAAGAGCTATTCAGCTTGCGATTAATACAAGGAACCAGGAAACTACGGTTTCGGCAAAGTGGTATTCAGCCACGATTGAAATGGGTTGGTACCTAAATGGTAAGAATCAATAATTTGTTTATCCAGCATTAGAAACAGTTCAGATAATCCATGCAGCTCTATTTTCGAACTGGATAAATCGAGATACGGAGTTCCATCCGGAGCGATAATCAACTTAAATTGATGACAATTGACCAGCTTATGTTCCGCATCATATTGGCAATCGAATAACCATTCGATATATTTACGCCATTCATGCGGATTAGTATATCCGGTAAATTTCGTGCATTGATATGTTGGAATGACATTTGATAATGGTATCAGGCACTCATCTTTTTCGGTAAGATACTCTCTAGTAAAATGGCGGGTTTGATAAAAATCGAGCATCGGCACTTCAGCAGCAAATGCATTCTCCCGATTGAAATAATAGCGCAGATATTCCCGAACCGTATAATCAGTAAAAATAACACTCGTTTTGGGAACCAAAGCATCGAGTTTTACCGCTTCCTGATACAATGCCCCTTTTGAACGATGCAATGGTAAAATCGCTTGATTTAAGTTAACCACCATAATAATGATGATGATACCAAGCACTATCTCCCCGATTATTTTTGTATTCAATTTCAGCTTGGTTCCAAACTCAGCAAAATCTTTTATCGCAATATATCCAAGACAGACGATGGGGAATAAAGTAATTACTAACGGATGCGTATAGGTCGGCAGCCACCATAAAAAGAAGATGCTATATACTCCAAGCCAGATTAAGAGCATGATTCTGAATTGGCTCAATACTGCATGGCGATATATCCGCATAATATTCCAGATAACGATACCGGTAAGAATTACTCCGAAAATTGCTGCCGCATTTGATTGGAATCGGTCTGATATCACTACCAAGTTCCATACCTGGCTGCGTAAAAAATGATAAACACCGGTATGACCAAAATGGGTAAACGTTCCCCAATCCGGTTGAGGATAGGTGGCATATAAAAAACAGTATCGATAGAATTTCGCGAAGGTCCAGTTAGGTTTGGTAATAATAAACAGCAGAAAATAGGTTAAAAATACGATTATAGCTGCCAGGAGTAGTACTAGAACCATATTTCGAATTCTAAACTTACGATTGGTTACAAAGAGATAATACGCCAGCGGGATACAGAATAAGACATTAATCTGATGATTTAATATTGCTAATGCTAGTAAAAGAGATAAGATAATGTTTTTCTTAATAGTCTGTTCTGTATCAGCAAACGCGGCCATTACCGTTACCAGTAATACCAGACTGCCGATAGCGGGTAAATAGACCGTATTCTGGGTAGCGATTTCCCAAATCCCGCGAGAGACTAACAGAAACACCGCAAATAGGAGTCCGAATATTGGCGAATTGAATAACCGCTGGATTAGAATAAACGAGGCCATAACGGTTACGATTGCCCATAAGATATTGTAGATTTGACCGGGGAATACTGCATTACCGGGTTCAATGATTCTTGAAGTTAACAGAAACAAAATCCGAACTACCGGATTATACAGCAGATGATGCGGATGGAATAATCCGGTACCGGTTTTTATCGAATATGCATACCCGATACTATCTGCCGTTTGATATTCGGCCTTGAAAGTGAATAGAAGGATAAAAGAAAATAAACCGAGCGCTATAATAAACAGCTTTCTATTTTTCAACGATTGCGGTAAACCCATATCGAATATGAGAAGGCTTCGTTCCTCTAAGCAGCTAATGGATTGTTATGGATAGAATATGCAGTCGATAAAAAAGCCCAACCTTCTTTTGTCCCGACTATTACCATCGGAGATACCTAGAAGGTTGGGCTGTAGAACAACATGCTTTATTTAATCACCGGAAGTTCAGCTAAGGCTTTATCAACCATCTCTTTGGAATATTCGAAATCTTCCAGTTGTCCACTGAGATATTTCTCATACGCTGATAAATCGAAATGCCCATGACCGGTTAGATTGAATACGATAACTTTCTTTTCGCCTGTTTCCCGGCATCTGATCGCTTCATCAATCGCCGCTCGAATCCCATGCGCACTTTCTGGCGCCGGTAAGATACCTTCAACCTGCGAGAATAACACCGCCGCTTCAAAAACCGGGATTTGCTTAACCGCCCGCGCTTCAATAACGTTTGCATTTACCAACGCGCATAGTAACGGAGCATCGCCATGATACCGTAATCCACCGGCATGGATTCCCGGCGGAACGAAACTATGGCCTAAGGTATGCATTTTCATTAGCGGAGTCATCTTAGCGACATCGCCATAATCATAGCGATACTGCCCTTTAGTCAAACTCGGGCATGCGGTCGGTTCCACAGCAATAAACCGGACATTACTTTTCCCATCGAGTTTATCTTTAACAAACGGGAACACAAACCCACCGAAATTACTACCGCCACCAACGCAACTGATCAGCATATCCGGTTTCTCATTAACCATTTCGAGCTGCTTTTTAGTTTCCAGACCAACGATCGTCTGATGCATTAATACATGGTTCAAAACGCTCCCTAACGAATATTTCGTATCGTCATGCGTTGCCGCATCTTCCACCGCTTCAGAGATCGCAATGCCTAAACTACCCGGACTATCCGGATCCTGTTCAAGTACCGCTTGACCGGATTTGGTTAAACTCGTTGGTGATGGATGCACTTCAGAACCCCAAGTATGCATCAGCATCCGGCGGTATGGTTTCTGTTCATAACTCACTTTCACCATATATACGGTGCATTTCATGCCGAATAAACAGCAGGCAAATGCTAACGCGCTACCCCATTGTCCGGCACCAGTTTCGGTCGCAATCCGTTTAACTCCTTCTTGTTTATTATAATACGCTTGGGCAACTGAAGTGTTCGGTTTATGGCTACCGGCAGGAGAAACACTTTCGTTTTTATAATAAATCCGAGCCGGGGTTTTTAATGCTTCTTCCAACCGAAATGCGCGATGTAACGGAGTCGGTCGCCAGAGTTTCAGAACGTCCATAATATCATCCGGTATCTCAATCCACCGTTCCTGGCTAACCTCCTGTTTAATTAATTCCATCGGGAAGATGGGAAGTAACGCTTCCGGACCGATAGGTTTACCATCCGGACCCAATGGCGGCGGAAGTGGCTGCGGTAAATCCGCCTGCATGTTGTACCACTGTTGTGGCATATCTTTTTGACTCAACAGAATCCGATATTCATGCATAGTCTTTCTTCTCCTCCTTAATAAAATTACCAAGTATGAAGCACCAAACCTGAAAAATAGGGTTTGGTATTTGATACTTGGTACTAAATTTATAACATATCTTGTATATTTTGGCAACCGAAAGAACCGAAAATAGGTATAACTTTAGATAGTAAACCTTTGGAGAAACATAAATTTACTCGCTAGATACTGGAGTTTATTCATTAAGATTAAAATACCAAACAAGATTAAAAATATCCCGGAAATGATTTCGATAACTCGCATATATTTTTTCAGCCAGTTGAATAATCCGAGAAAGGTATTAACCGTAATCGCGGCAATAAAAAAAGGAATTCCTAATCCCATCGAATAACCCAATAGTAATCCGATCCCTTGATATACGGTCTCCTGAGTACTGGCATAAAATAATATCGCCGCCAGTATCGGGCCGATACAAGGGCTCCATCCGAACGAAAATGCCATCCCAACCAATATGGTTCCCAGCCAGGATAACGGTTTATTCTTGAAATGGAACCGCTCTTCATAGAGCAGAAATTTAAGTTTAAATATTCCGATGATATGCAATCCGAATATGATGATAATAACTCCGGCGATTTTACTTAATATCATCATTTTCGTTCTCAGGAATCCACCGATGAAGGTTGCTGACGCGCCGAGTAATATGAAAATGATCGAAAACCCGAGAATGAATAGCAGCGAATTTATCGCGACTTTTTTAATCGCTTTCCGATGCAGGTGTTTATCCTGACTATTCCGGATTTCATCGAGCGATACTCCGGAAATAAACGATAAATATCCCGGGACTAACGGAAGTACACAGGGGGAAAGAAATGAAAGGAATCCGGCAATAAATGCGGTTAGGATCGATACTTGCTGCATAAGATTAAATCCAAAGTCCAAAATCCTAATTTAGCCATTGAGTCACTGAGACACAGAGAAAGAATAATCTACCGAACCTCTGTACCTTTGTGCCTCGGTGGCATAGGAGTTTAAGTTTGGGATTTTGGATTTAAGTAACCTTTCTACTGACACCTGTCTATCGGTTTTGCTAACTTCTGAATTCTAGCTTCTGACTTCTGGTTTCTTTCCCTCGCATCTCACACCTTTTCACTAGTCACTTAATTTTAACGCTTTATCGCGCGGGATATAATCCAGTCCGAAAGTATCGGCCACCGCTTTAATCGTCAGTTTACCATTAATCATATTGAGCCCTTTAAGTAACGCTTGATCATCAAGCATGGCCTGTTTATATCTTTTATTCGCCAGCGCTAACATATAGGGGATGGTCGAGTTCGATAAGGCAAAGGTTGAAGTCCGCGGTACCGCACCCGGCATATTCGCGACACAATAATGGATTACTCCATTAACAATATATGTCGGATCAGCATGCGTTGTCGGATGGCAGGTTTCGATACATCCGCCCTGGTCGACTGAAACATCGACAATAACCGCACCTTGTTTCATCGAGTTTACCATCTGTTTAGTTACCAATACCGGCGCTTTCGCTCCGGGGATAAGCACCGCTCCGATTAAGATATCCGCATGTTTAACTGCCACCCGCAGATTATGCGAATTCGAATGCAGGGTAACCACATTTTTCGGCATAATATCTTCCAAATACCGGAGCCGGTCGATGTTGATGTCGAGAATAGTCACATTAGCACCTAATCCGGCAGCGATTTTCGCCGCACTTTTTCCGACCACACCACCACCGATAATAATCACTTCTGCCGGTGCTACCCCGGGAACACCGCTTAATAATAGGCCGCGACCGCTAAACGGTTTCTCCAGATATTTGGCTCCTTCAACCACTGCCAATCGACCGGCAACTTCACTCATCGGGGTTAGTAAGGGTAAGGTTCCGTCAGGAAGCTGAATGGTTTCATAGGCAACGGCAACAATTTTTCGGGCGAGTACCGATTCGGTTAATTCCCGGCTGGAAGCGAAATGGAAATAGGTAAATACTACTTGACCCGGCTGTAGTAACGGATATTCTGATGCTAACGGCTCTTTAACCTTAACAATCAAATCCGCTTTTTCGAATATCGCTTTCGGTGTAACCAATATTTTCGCGCCGGCTTTTTCATATTCGGCATCCGGGATAGCGCTCGCTAACCCGGCATCTTTCTGAACAAAGACTTTATGGCCTCCAGCGACTAACGCTTCTACTCCGGCAGGGATCATTCCAACTCGAAACTCATTATTTTTAATTTCTTTCGGAATTCCGACTATCATACCTTTCCTCCTAGAAGATGATTTTTGATATTGAGAATAGCAATTATCGTGGATTATTTATCCTCGGATTAAATATTCCGCGGTAATCACTTTCCCAAAATACTCTATAGGTTAACCGATAATGGAGTTAACCGTCAACCCAAAATGAAAATGACTGGTACCCATTGCGAGATTGACCGAAAATACGGTAAGATATCAGCCAAAATAGCCATTTCCATTGATATATAGATATATTATGCGAAGGCTTACCGTTATTTTTCTGATTATCTTCGTTGTTATCACTGCCTATTCGCTGTCTGCTGCGAAGGATTATACCGTTTTCGATATTGTCGGCGATAGCATTTCAGCCGGAGTCAATCCCGATTATAGCGGAGATTATGGCTGGGTACAAATGCTGTTTGGATTAGGTACTACCGGTTCCCCACCGAAATCGAATACCATCTATACCCTATGGTCAAATATCACGGTGTATAATAGCGCCCGGTCCGGGTCGACTGCTATCCAATGGTCAGCCGATTATAGTTCCTGGTTAACCGGGGTCAAGAACCATCATCCGGAGTTGGTAGTAGTCTATATCGGCGGCAATGATTTCTTGGCATATAGCGCTGCCGGGCCGATTACTGATACCGAATTCAATATCTATCGGAATAACTTGAGAACCATCATCGATGCCTTGCATAATAATACCCCGAATCCGGATATTATTCTGGTTAACTATTATGATTTATTCGATGGATATAGCAGAAATCTGCCTAGCGCATTTTCTACTTATACCTCGTTATCGGATATCGTTATTCGCGGGAATCAGGTGATTGAAGAGGTAGCTATTGAAAAAGGATGTTCGCTGGTAACGGTATATCCCAACTTTATGCATCATTGCTATGGGGTAGATTTGATTCCCGGTGATACTCAGCATTTATCTCCTGACTTCGTTAAACGACCATTGCTTTCCAATTTCGATATCCATCCGAATACCAATGGGCATAATCAAATCTACAATAATGTTTACGCGCAGTTGGTTACCTTAAAGAATGCAACAACTTCAGTCGACCACTGGATGTTGTATCACTAAAATCTTATCTATATATCGAGGTAATGAACTATGAACGTGCTACCGACCGGCCCTTTAAAGAACAAACGGGATATTCGCACCTATTTTAAAGATATGCAGCGGTGGAAGTTCGATGTCGCCTATGCAGGATACTATGCCTTCCCCTGGAAAGATACCGTTGGTAAATTCAAACCGTTCTATCAGGGTTTCGCAAAACAAGCGCATCAGCTGAAAATGAATGCGGTGATGCAGATTCAATCGACCGTAGCTTTCCTCGATGATGTCCCGTTAACCGAAGCGCAGTTGTATACCGATAACACCCCCCATCTATATACCCATTTCGCTGAATGGGGTAAAAAGAATTTCTTCGGCTCTTATGCTTCAGAAATCTGGCTGGAATACCTGATGAAGTTAACCAAACTGTTTGTCCAGGAGTATAAGTATGACTGGATTGTGTTCGAAGAGCCGATGTATATTGTCGATATTCCGGGGACCAAAGACCGGTTCTATGAAGTATTCAAACAGCGATATCCGAACATCCCTTATCCTACCAAACATCTGGAAACAGTGGGCTATGTAAAAGTCCAGGAGCTGAAACAGGAATTGCAGCTGCGGTTCTATGACCGGCTGACCGCTTATGCGAAGAAAATCGGGGCGAAGAAAGTCGGGATCATGCCCTGGTTCTTTTCGCCTACTAACGAGAATACCCCGGCAGAAACCTTCCATACCGCTTGCAGTAACGGCCGGATGCTGATGCTGCCGAACCTGGATTTTGTAGTCGTCCGCATGCAGCCGGATAATATCTTAGCGGATGCGATGCTGAATACTTCCGGGGAAGCCTTACCCCGGCTGTATTATCTGGAGACCTTAGCGCATACGGTAGGCAAACCGGTGGTAGTAGTCGATAATCCGACCAACGAGCATCCGACTCCCCAATATCCGAATGAACGGTTGATTCCTTTAGATTACTTCACCCGATGCACCTTAGCGTTAACCGCAGCCGCTCCGAATGGCATCACCCGGCATTGGTATGGCAAGAATTATAAACAGGAAGAACCGCAGATGGGGTTATATACCGCGGTGAACGAGTTTCTCCCTCGGTTAGGGTATCCGGAATCAGCGTTTGCGTTTGTTTATAGCCATCGGGCGAATTGGCATACCCTACCCTTGAAACCATTTGAGGTATGGAAGAACTATTGGCATCTCATGCGGGCGCTATTATACGATTATAAGTTCCCGACTCATACCTTTTATGCGGAATCGATAGGAGAATGTTTAGCCCGGAATCCGCAGGTTAAGGTATTAATATTCAATGAATATTTCCCGTTAACCAAAGAAGAAACCGCGTTAGTCGATAAATGGTGGACTGAGAAACCGAACCGGATGCTGATTTATTTCGGGTCCGGTAATGGCTATTCTGCTGATAGCGATCGGAAAGGATGGAATCGGGATATATTAGATTCGCCTTGTATCTTAAAGCTGTTTGGCATCGAATCGCCGACTGAGACCAAGACCGAATTAGGGATATCTAGGTTCATCGAGTCGGAGATAACCGATTTTGGGATAGATTTAACCTTTACCGGCACCAATTATACCCAGGATGCGTTCTGGGGGAAAGAACTGAATATCGCTACCCCTCAGGTAGCGAAAGTTAAAACCAAAGAGCATGAATCGATAGAAACCTTTTATACCGGGAACGGCAACCTGCCTCTAGTCACTATGCGAACCAATAAACTGGGGAATCAAGCCCTGTTTATCGGATTAAGCTTATTATGGGAACGAGGGTTACCGCCGTTACGGGAAGTTATCCGGTATGCGAATAACCAGCTAAACCTGCATCGGTGGGTCACCAATCCGACCCAAGGGATATTATGGACCCGGAATAAATGGAATTATCTGGTGATGTCGAATCTGGATATCGACCCCGGCATGGCAACGATTCAACTGCCGAACCAAGGGAAACTATGGGAGGTTCGGGAGCATCGGTTTATGGTAGAAGAGACGCAGCGGAGCGAAAATATCCAGAAGACCCATATCGATATCCCGGGATATAGTTTCCGGATATTCCGGTTTGTTGATGCTGACGACCAGCTAATCGATATTTCCGGGATGATAACGATACAAGACCTGAGTTATACTGCTAAACAGCTTAAACTAAAACTGATGGCGAAAGACCCGATTTCGATAACTTTAAAATCTATGCCGGTTAAGGTTTGGGTGAATAAGAAACCTACCCGGCCGAAGGTAGAGAAAAAAGAACCGGTAGTTGAATTACACATTAAATGCCCGGTCGGTGAGAACGAGTTGGAATTGAAGTGGAAGTAGGGGCGAGTCACTGACTCGCCCGCTACATCGGGCGACCCCATGGGTCGCCCCTACCATAATAAAAGCAAGTTTGCTATTAGCAAACTTGCTTTATAGACACCTCTTTTAAATAAGAAAAAGCAGATTTTCTAATAGAAAATCTGCTTTTTTATTGAGTGCTAAATCCTAGCTATATTCCTGAATTGGCTAGAGTTAAGATTCGTTATTTTGGGCAACCGGAAATTTATTTCTTAATTTGTTTTCTTTGAGTTATCGGAGGCAGATAATTTTCTCCGGTTACTACGCTCTTACCGGTTTTCTGTTCCAGTTCAATTCGCGCTTTTTTAGCGATAGTGCCGCCTTTTTTCCCCGCGTCGGTATTTTCTGACATACCGGTAGCCTCGACACTTTCAGCAATCTGGCGGGTAGACAATTCCGCTAACGCAGTGAAAATTAATTCCGCTTCACTCATATGGTCTCGAAGATTCTGGGTTTTGAGTCCTTTCATATCCTTATGCTGTTTAACCGAAACCCCACTCCATTCCTGATGAATGATATTGGTTAGAATCGCATATTCCTCTTCCCCTTGAATCGCATGCTCTTTCCAATAATCGGTAAGTTTATTCCGGGTTTCCTGACCCATCATCCGCTGCTGAATCCATTTATCGCTTCTGCCATGCTGTTGCCAATATAATCGAGCGCGGTCGAGAGACCGGGCGGGATCGCTCATATCCTGGATGCGTTCATATCCTACTTTGGCTAACCAGAGTTTGATCGGTTCAGCTTTCGGACTGGGTACTGATTGGATGAGACGTAATAGCGTTTCGGGATTGGCAGCATCAGTTACCCGCATTTTCCCATCTTCAGCCATCATTTTCAACTGGTGACAATTTGTCACCGTTTGACTGCCTTCCTTTTTAAGTCGTTCTTTTAACTTATTCCAATATTTCCGCGCAGTTTGATAATCCGGCTGCTGAATCAAAGCGGCGATTATATCCACTACTGAAAAATACCACTGCTCTGATTTCTCGTCATATACTCGACGAATTTTATAACCTTCAAAGACTGCTAATGCTCGGTTATCATTCATATTCGCCTCGATTAAGAAGTAGTAGTTTCAGTCGATTACAATTTGTAACCGACTCAATTCACTAATACATTATACTATAAATTATTATACTATGGAATAGCTGAATATAAGATTTCCACGAAAGCACGAAAGATAAAAGACACGAAAGCCAAGAATATCCAAAACCATTGAATTATATTTGGTTATTTAAGTCTTGCCCCGCAATGATTGCAATAGCTATTAATCCATGTTTGACATATTACAGGTATATTCTCTACATATAAGGTTACATAGAGACTTTTAGAACAATTCGGGCATTTTAACTTAAATAGACCAAATCCTATATATAAATTAAACACTGCATACCCAAGCATAAAATAATCTAAGAGATTGTTAAATAGGTAGGAAACTACTAGGAAGTAGGGGATACCCCCTATTAAAACAGCAATGGTTTTTAGCCAATGTTTCCGAATCTTGGGACGCAACTGATTAAATTGGTCTCGGCAATCTTTTTCCATTTTAGGTATACTTTACCATAAAACCATGAATGAATTAAATGATGGTTCTTTTTGTGGTTTACATATTTCGTGGTTTCGTCTGCCAGACCATTATGGTGTCATTCCCGCGAAGGCGGGAATCCAGTTTTCGAGTCTTGAGCCGATCAAAGCAAGTTTGCTATTAGCAAACTTGATTTATAGACACCTCTTTTAAACCAGAAAAAGCAAGTTCGCCTTAGACGAACTTGCTTTTTTATTGAGTGCTAAATCCTACATATATCCCTGAATTGGCTAAAGTTAAGATATATTATTGATGATTTTCCGACTAGCGCCTTTATTTCAGTTGGCAATTATTGTCTACAGTTCAACCTCTTTTTCGGGATTTATTAGTGACATTTTGTCACCGGTGCAAGTCCGGCTTCGGGAGTATGTTCTAAAATGGAACATGCTAAATTTTTCTTTAATTAATAAGAATTATAAAAAAATACAAACTGGTTTTGATTTTTTAATATTAAGAAGAGAATCTCTTTACGGATAATACTAGAGTTGTATATAACTTGAATTAATGAAGATATATCAACCAATATTCGCCCGCATTTTAGGCAATTCCTGATTTCAGGGCATTCTTCAATGTATCAACAAATACTTGATTGCGATAGAGACGTTTTGGTTTGAAGTTACCCTTTGACTGTTCAATATTAATAATAGTCCAAATACGATCAAGTTCAGCATTTGTGATAGTCTTATGGCTAATTCCAATAAGGACATCTCGGAAATAATCAGGTGTTCCTGAGACAATAGAGACCCATATAAAAGCAAAAAGACATCGATAATCAGTAGCAAATTTTTTTGATTGACTCCATGCAATACGCTTTGTGACTAAAGAATGCTCCATATGCTTAACAATATTGAGAACCGCTAGATAGATTCGGATGTCCATATGTGTGTCAAATAGTAGGTTATATTCTTTGTCGATACGCATGAACTTTGTTTTCATTTTAGCTGCTCGTGCTGGATTTTTTAACACAAGTGCCATTATGCAACTAGCAAGATAAGAAGGAGAAATTATTCGATGCGTCGGGCGTCCTTGATTCTTGTGATAATTCTTACGTCTGTCGTAAAACCAATTGTCTCTAATTAAAATCTCTTCGATATCTCTCTGAATCTTTTCTGTTGCTCTAAGTGATGATAGTTCGACGCCAGTTTGATAATTGGTCGCCTTAATAATTCGATCTCGGACTTCGGGGTTTTGTGTAACAATTATCTTCACTAGCACTGCGCGATCATCATTATCATTAGGATGACTAATAAAGCGCCTATAGATAGTTTCCGTTGTCTGAAGACCATTAACAATCTGAATATTCTCAAGACTGATCTCTTTACCAGCAACGTTAGCCGCTGTTGCAATAATCGTAACACCGTTGTTCAACCACCAGAAATCACATTGATCAATTCGATTGGCATTAGCTAACGTCTGTTCGATATCTTCGTTTACCGGAACAGTACCAAGGTAGTCACGAACATTGGATTCAAATAGATATGTGCGAAGAGCACCTTGGTCATCAGTGATAAACTTATGATAGTCAGGTAGAGTTGTCAGAATAATATAGTTGGTCTTGGCACGTGAAACATAGTTTTCAATAAAGGTTAACCGTAGTGTTCGGACACGCTGCTTGCGTGATAAATTTAGTAGTTCAGTAGCCCCAATAAACTGAAAATGGGTAACGCAATCACTAAAGAGTTCGTGCACTTGCTCTTCGATCAATCTAGCACGACCAATCACATTATCCGCAATTGAATTAGCATCACCTCTCGATACGTAAATAAATGTGAAATGTAACGAGGGCTGACGAGCGGATAGTTCTCTGTATGCATCACAAAATAGCTGTCTTTGTTCAATCAAATCGTCATTGTATTCAGATGAAAACGAATCTGGCTTGCGTGAGAGATCAAATAATTCTGGTAGTGAAGCAAAGAGATTATTGAGTGGTACTTGCCGAAATGTAGTCTCATGTTTGCAAGTTATTATGATTACTTCAACACTTGGGTGTTTGCGAACCATATCTTCTGTTGGCACTTCGGAGAGTGCTAGCCCGTCGAGGAAAACATAAAAACCATCTATCCCGCCATCGTCGCTTCCGTCTACCCAACCCTGTTCAATCTCGTCGTAGGACACGTCATGGTCTTTAAGCAGATTTTCGAAAGCGAACAGTTCAAATACCTCACTGATATTGGTAAGTTCTGGATATTCCGGTTTCTTTTTTTCTAAGAGTGCATCAAGAAGAATCAAATCATTCTTTGCCATGTTTAATTTCCACCTATTAAGCGTTTCGTTTTTTAGCGTTAGATAGAGAAACTTATCATCTGCTGGCGTTCTATACCGTCTTCTTTTCGTGTAATAAACTTATTAGGAGACTCCCCTACTTTTTCATGGATGACATCATCATCAATTTCAAGATTATAGTATGGATATAAAAGATATTGCAACTTATTTTTTTTGAATTTAATAAAATAGAAAAATAGAATTATACTTCATTAAGAAATATTAATTTACCTTTAATCTCAATTAGTGTCTAATTTTCATAAGGTTTTATAGACTCGATTGGGTATGCAAGTTGTCTGATAATGGTTCGGTAAAAAATCAAATTTAGAGCGGAGAGGAACCAGAGCGGGTCAGACCCGCTCTGGTATTTATTCGCCATCAAATTTATTTAAGGAGCGATTATGAAAAGGGAGAAAACCACTGAGTTACCGTATGTAACGTTAAGTATCCCGGTATCGAAGTTTATTGAACTAATCCAGAACCGGTTTCAGGATAATCTCAAGCAGTTGAATCTTATTCCGGGACAAGAGCAACAGTTAGAATCAGCGTTAGAAAAAGCGGTTAATAGTATTCTGGTAGATAAGTTTGCGGTTGATGGAACTGTCGAATTAGTTCAGTTCCCGTTAGGGTCGATGGCCGCGAGTGGGAAATTCTCTGATCCGGATGCCGGTAATATCGTTTATGTTCCGGGTACCGGTTCCCATAAACCCTATATCCGGAAATGGGTTATTCCCCCGAATATTAATTCCGATAAACAACAAGAACATCGAACCCGGTTTAAACTGGTTACCCAACAATGGAACCTAGAAACCCCTGAAATTAAATCGGAATGGGAATTAGCGGCGGAAAAAGTACCGGTATATTCCGGGCAGACGCTGTATATTAAGAGATGGTTTGAGGTGGGGAAAGAATCTGGTAATTATCCGGGAATCGGATTTCAACCATAGAAAAGCTAACCGCAGAGGTCGCTGAGTATTATCGCAAAGCACGCAGAGAAAATATTGATGGTTCGAGACTGTCTAAAAAGCAGATTATCTATTAGATAATCTGCTTTACCTCAATAAAATCAATGGGATATAAAACCGAATGAATAGCCACTATCTTTAGATAGTGGACTATAGTATTGAGAAAAATGATGGACTTTAGTCTAGAATTTATAGCTATATTCTGGGTTAAAACCCTTCGGTTTTATTACCTTAATTCCCCGAGTTAAAACTCGGGGCTATTCATTGATCCGTCGGGTTAAAACTCGGGGCTATTCATTGATCCGTCGGATTAAAATTCGGCGCTATTCATCGATAATCTATTTTTTTCTAAAAACGGTCTTATTCGCACCATCGACAACAATTATCTTCGCTTCCGAATCAGAAGCCAGCCATCGGTCGATCACCGCCTGCGGGTCGGTAATCTTTTTCATATGGATTTTTTCAACCGTTGCTGCCGATAGTTCGGTATATACCGATATCTTAACCTGTTTCATCAACTGGGCGAACTTATATGCTTTATGGGAATACAGTTTATACCCGGCAGCGATCTGTTGCATAACCTGTTCCGGAGTATCGGATTCGGCTAATAGCTCATAGAAATGCCGGTTCGCTTTCTGATTCGGGGCGATCCCTAAATCGCAAGGGACCAGCCATAAAATTTCGCCACCCGGCATAATCGCTTGTTTGGTTAATTCTAACCCGCGTTGCGCGTCATAGAGTTGGTCGCCATCAGGTTTCGGCCCGGGAGATATAACCAGATATTTCACCGGGTCGATTTCAAACGACATATTCCGGTCGTTAAACTCAAACGCGGCCGCACTCACTTCTTTAGGAGACCCGGATTTCGCCCAAACAATCCGGTTATTCGCGGTAACGACTGTTAGATTAACCGCTGCCTTATCCTTAACAATAAACCGAGTTACCGCTTCCAGCATATCCTCACTCAACGGCTGGGTTCTCTGGTTCGGGTCAGGATGCCAGGGATGCCTGCCGAAAGTAGATAATTCATCCAGCGCCAGACTATGGTTCTTTTCGATGGTTTCGAACGCGCAGGCGCCGGGAATGAAATGTTTTAGATAATTGCTATATCCGGCAAAATAATGATATTTGCAGTCGGAAATAACCAGATATACTTCCGCATCCAGAATCGACCGGTTAACCATAACCGGCGTTCCCCGGGAAGTGGTTCCAAGATTAACAAACGCCGAGGTATCGAAACAATCGTTTAAAACGATTCTAGATGCCGGTAACCCTACCCGATAGCTATTCTCTTCAATCCATCGAACGATATTCTGGGTTTTCGCCATCTGGGTATCATGAGAGCCGGTGGTGATAAAGAAAGTCACCTCTTTTGCCGGTTCAAGGTAGGGAACCATAACTTCAATCAGTTCCTGATGCGGTTCAGCCCGGGTACCATCAGCGATCAGCATACAAACCTTTTTCCCGGTAATTAACGAGGATAGCGATGGCTGCGCAGCATCAATCGCTCGTTGAATCGCAGCCTTCGTATCCGGGTCGGGTTTAACCGCTGATGGAGAAAAATATCCCGCGAGGTTCTGGTCCGGTATCCGGATAGGGATAGTACCGGTACCATAGGATAATCTAAATTCTTTCATAGATAAAAAGATTTCCACGAAACCACGAAATTTTTAAAGCACGAAATAATAGAACTAAAACTAATTTAGGTTTTTTTTCGTGTTTTCTAACTTTCGTGTTTTCGTGGTAGGTTACTTTATAATAAAATTCTCGGATTTGAAATGGCTATAATACCTTCCATTTTGTGCCGTGAACTTGAGCACACAATAATCCGGGTCGGTTACTCCCTTCGGATAATAGAGTTCATCGCCCGGTTTCCAAATCATTTTTTTGGTCTTACTATCTTTCAGGACTTTCATCGTCCCTTTCAGCATCGCCCCTCGATAGAATCGGGGATCATAGAAATAGATACTTGATTTCGGATTCTTGAGATACTGGTTCACCCGCATTGAAGAGGTATTAGTCGTAAAATAGAACTGTTTGATCCCAATCCGTTTCCGGGGTGGTAGCATCGCTTTAACGTTCGGGAACCCGGTTTCATCTACTGAGCTGATTATCGATACCTTAGCATTATCGATCAGATTCCCGATCGTTTTGATTATATCTCGCATATAATTTCGCCTCTTATATATCGGTTAACTCGGTATCATTTATCTATAAAACATTACCACGAAAGCACGAAAGGTAGAAAGCACTAAATAATCGACATACTACTCATTTAATTTTATTTCGTGGGTTCCAGTTTTCGTGTCTTCGTAGTTAATTGAGTAGCTGGGATGCTACCTGGATTCTAGTTTTATATTCATTAAATATTTTATCTCCAAGTCTTTTTCCAATTAGTAGTGGAATATCTGGATTTTGTTTAAATCGTATTTTATAGAACTCAAATATGAACATATCTTTCGTTTTTTCAATACTATGTATATCAAACCAAGGGATAAAAAGAGGTGGATGCGCAAACCTATATAGTGGGAAAACTGAGAAATATATCCCTTCTTCATTGACTCCAATATTACAACCACCACAATGCACCATAAAACGCATTCCGAGACTTTTCATATAATATTTCTTACCGATAAATTTCCCGCGGAACCGGTAATTTTGGGCTAAAGCCCACCATCCGCTGAGTAATGAAAGAACCATTGAAATTAATAACCAAAATCCAATAAATATCGGAAAGAAATATGCGGGTAGTAAGTCTGGCTGATTCTCCATAGCTGAATTTGTATGGTTTCTTTTCGTGTTTTCTATCTTTCGTGTTTTCGTGGTAAAGCATACGGTTTAATGCATCTAATGGTCGCCATATCAGAATCCGGTTTAACTTTCTTGTCGGATAACCAATCGAAAGCTTTAACACTTTTAAAACCCGCCTGATGTAGGAACTCGGCGATTTCATCTATAGTATAAAACCGGAGTTTACCCAGGTCCTCTTCCGCGCCGACCAGAGCACCATTAACATATTTCTCGATAATCAATAGCCGGGATTGGATATGGGTCTCCGAATCATATTCGGTGAGATACCTTTTGGTATAAATCAGGGTATCATTGCATTGTTTCCAATCGCCTTGCCATCCGGTATCCGGTTTCCTGATTTTGTTACTTAGATGGAGGATATCGAACATAAACGCAGCGCCGGGAAGTAAATGATGGTACACATTAGTAAACGTCTGCACCATTTCGTCATTCGTAATGACAAAACTGAGCGTTCCATCCGGAATAAAAACGAAACTTAATTTATAGTGCAGTTTGAAGGTTTGTATCGATTGCTTGGTTAGCGCGGGTTTAAGATGCAATTTCCGGCATTTTGTTCGGCATCTATTGAGCATATCTTCCGAGGTATCGATGCCAATAATTTTTATTTTCTTTCTTAATAACGGAATTAATATTCTACCGGTTCCGCAACCCATCTCAAGTATAGTTCCTTGAAGATGCTGCATCTGGTTAAGCCAAAATGATAATTCTCTTTCTGTAATATCCGGATATGCTAAATCATAATATTCTGATAAGATTTTACCGTATCGCATGGTGGCTCCTACTCATCTCGATTTCTTTAAATCCTTTATCGTTCATATAGCTGAAACCGGTAGCAACAAACCCCAGATTTGCATAAGTCCGAATCGCTGGAAGATTATCAGCCACCACCGTCAGCTTATATACTTCGCAACCGGCAATATCCATGATCGCTGATACTAGCCGGCGGCCGATACTTTTCCCGCGATGCGGTGGATCGACCCAAACCGCAAAGATTTTACCGAAATCCGGGGTACGAACGCAACCGGTTATGCCAATCGGGTTATCTTTATCAAAAGCTAGAACCAGGTATAACTCATCCGATTCTGCAGCCTTTTTCGTCTCCTCTTGCCATCGGGTATCGCTATACTCTTTAACCTGTTCATAGGTTTGCCCGAATTGGTTCCCATTTTGCAATAGTGCGGCTAATCGCATCGATTTAAATATTTCCCAGTCTTGAGCTTTAATTCGCCTGATTTCCATAGGTACCTTGCGGAACGTTAATTAAGTAATCTTAATTAGTATCCTTTGTTGTTTTAGTGATTCAATGAAAAAAGGTTGATTTATTCTAGCAAGTTTGGCAGGTGAATGACAATGTAGATTGAATATTATTAAAAGATTACCACAAAGGCACGAAATAAAATTAGGTAAGATCTCTTTTCATATTTTCGTTCTTTCGTGTCTTCGTGGTAAAGGAGTTACATAGCATCTTTTTCCAGCGACTTCTGGAAATAAACCACATCGATAACCCGGCCGAATTTCTCGCCTACCCGTTTAAAATACCCGCATTCTTGATATCCCAAATTCCGAAACAATTTAAGACTCGGTTCGTTCTCCCCGGAAATAGACGCGATAATGATCTTGAATCCATTCTTCTTCGCTACCTGTTCCAGAAACGGTATCGCCTGTTTCCCTAATCCTTGATGGGTATACTCCGGTTTAAGGTATATCCCGATTTCTACCGTCCGATCATAGGCAACCAAATTCTTATATTGAGTCAGGAAACAGAATCCAGCGAGCTCGTTCCTATAATAAATCAGATATGCTTTATATTTGAAATGATTCAGATAGATAAATCCCCGCAGTTTATCCATCGGAATCGGTTCTAAATGAAACGTGGCAGTAGAAGTTAGAATATAGTAATTATAGATATCCAGAACTACCGATAAATCTTTTTCTTGTATATCTTTCAATACTATCTCTTCCATATCAATCTTTCTTATAACCATCGGTAGTCAGCATAGCTAATCAGAATCTCAATATCCATCCCCTAATTCCGAACTTCAGATATGATCCGAATACCGCACGTAGGATTATCGGATTAAGCCCGTTTTAGTTTAATCGATCCCGATTCTATATATCGAGTAGGGATAACGGTTCGATCTATATCGCCTTTTAAAGTCTCAAACAGATCGCGAGTGAAGATTTTATTCCCGATATGCCATGAATGATCGAAAGCCCCAACCGTTACCGGTTGATCTTCTTTTTTAACCGCTGCATCTGCCTGAAGTTTACCGAAATATTCGGTACAATCGATATTCACCGCCTTCTCCGGTGCATTGGATGGCAATCCGATCCGGCCAACCCGTGGAGCCATACCTAACCGTTTGGCATTCGATAACTTTAATACTGAATCGTATAAATTCGAGTAGTTGGTCAATCGAGTACAATGCCGATACAACGATTCGGTAGAACTATTCCCGCTACTCAACGAGGCGGAAGAGATATCTCCTCCGATAAATACGACCTGACTTACTGCCCAGCCGTTATTAGCCAACCGCGCATCATCTGCATCGTCAAACGCTTCTCGAATTACATACGCGCCAGTTGAATGGCCGATGACATGGATATTGATGGTACAATCAGGCGTTTGTCGTTCCGATAACGCACTGATTCCATCGGTAACCAGTTGCATCGCGGTTTGTTTCGCATCATGTCTATCATCCAAGTAATTCAGGGCTTTGTTATCACTCGGCCAATCGAACGACATGAGTTCTCCTTTATATCCTGCCTCGATCAAGTTTTGTTTGAGGGTAGCATGCCGCTGCATCATTACCTCCTGGGTGTTATCATATCCATGGATATAGATGAGTAAATCCCCGCGATCGAATTTAGGGTTTCTCGAATCCGGCCCCCAAATCGCAGCCTTTCGGAGTTTGTCCAGCCATAGCTTCGCCTTAATCTTGTGTTCCGGCATCGGATGTTTTCCTTCCGGTACGATTAAGTATACCGTTTTACCAGGTTTGGGAACGAACTGACCATTTTCAACAGCACGAGTACACATAATAAATTGGTCTGCCATAAAAAACCCTCCTTAATCTATGAGACTTGATAAGATTGCGATAAATCGATTGAAGATGTAGCGTTTCGGTTTTCTAGCCATATACACCACCGTCTCGATTTCGAAAACCAAAATAATATTCAGGGATAAACCCTTATTCTTTGCTACTGATAGATAGTAAACGTTTCAAGGTAAGAGTTGCACTTAGCAGTATTATAGCGGATATACAATAAAACTACAAGTCTATTATGATGAATTTTAGAATATCGGATATCAGTGTGGTTTTTCCGTTTTTAGCGGGACGGCAAAGAGGATATCTTCCATTTCAAATTCTATAGCCTTCTGTTCTTCTTGCTTCGGTACTAACGAAGCGATTTGCTTTCTAATTCGCTGCCATAACGCGCGATATTGCATATAATCTTTGGTATCAGCCTTCAAGAAATCCTCTCTCGTTTTCCCATGCAACGCAGTCAATCCATAAGAAGCCGCGACAAGATTCGGATTCTGTTCGGCCAATTCATGCCAGGACCGGCTTAAGAAAGTATGAGTTCTATAAGAGAGATACATCCCCGTATAGAAGGAATCCGGGCCGAAATTGTTTTTTCGGATATATGGCGCGTTGAAGGTTTTATTCGGTTCCAGGTCGCGCAACGCTTTATCAAGCACCTTCGTATCGATTTGCCCCTGATAATAAGGTGGCCCGCCTTGGATACTGTCTTTCGACCAGATAATCTTCCCGTCCTGCCAGATAGCAGTGATGAGAAAAGGTCCTCTATTTTGAGTCTGAAGCCCCAAATCTTCACGCCAGACAGCGATTACCGGCCGAACCGTATCGCCATTAATCGTCGGTATTTGCTCGCTACCGAATACTACCGTACCCCCCAAAATAGCAATAATCAATATCCATAGGATTTGTGGTCTCATATTTACTCTCCTCATAATGAGATAACAAACCCAATCGGAAATATTCAAGGCTATCCTTTTTCAGCAATAACCAGCATTTCAAAATCTTCGGTGGTCAACTTATCATTCCGGCTGAACGCACCGAGTTTCGCACCATAGATATCGATGGTTTTAAATCCCAGCGATTTTAGCATCCAGGTTATTTCGGATGGAACATAATACCGTTCATTGCATTGCAATTCTTTTTTATTCCCAAGATCATCTTCAATAGATAAAGTGTTCTGCTCTCGAAACGTCAAGATATCGAAGGTATTATTTCTCGGAACCGCATTCCCTTCTTTTTTTTGCGATTCCTGATATTCTTTAACCGAATGAAATAAAGGAAATAAACCGTTTAAGGTAGTAAAGATAAACTTCCCTTTAGGTTTCAAGGATTTGGCTGCACTCTGCAGAATCAGGAAATTCATCTCATCAGTTTCCATTAAAGAAAATCCACCTTCGCAAAGCATAATCGCTAAATCAAACTCCCCTGAAAATGGAAGGGTTCTTGCATCATGCTGCTGGAAAGTAATATTCAGATTCAGGGCTGCAGCTTTCTCTTTCGCTCCGGCTAACTGCGATTCCGATAAATCTACTCCCAGAACCTGATATCCCCGTTTGGTTAACTCGATACTATGCCGGCCGGTACCGCAGCCGATATCTAGTATCTTTATCGCTTTATTATGCTTAACCTCCTGTTCAATAAAATCGCATTCGCCGATGGTACCTTGTACATAACACTCAGCATCATACTTCTTCGCATAATTTTTAAATAACTCTTCATACCATTGTGGCATATTATTTTATCCTTTTAATATATAGTTATGGAGTATAAACGAATCTCACTGCATCTGCATAAGCCCGATATTCGAATGTATCGTTCGGTACCGTTTTCGTAGAAGAAGCATGTAAGGTTACGCTCCCTTTATCAGGATACTCTCCAGCATCGAATCGATAGGTACCGAGAGATATCCAGCGGTCATTATTCCTATCGGGAGTATTCGGCCGGCCGCGTTGGGATAGTTGCACCGTTTTCGTTCCATCAGCAGATTTGATTTCATAGTTGGTATCATCCGCATTCGCGCCATAAGAAAAGATAACATAGACTTCATAGTTCCCCGATTTCGGGAATTTCGGCAAGAACCTCGCATAAGCCGAGTCGGTTTTCCCGGGAGTAAACCGGGCTCCTTGGCCGATAAGTCTGGTATCATCAGATTTCGCATAGCTGTTAGTAAAATCAGCCGATTCGACATAATTCGGCGCTGGAGTTATGATACCATTAATATCTCGCGACTCCAGAACCATTTCATCGCCCGGCATGAACCCTCGATATCTCGCATTTTTCCGGGCAAAAGCATATCTCGCCCGTTCCAGCATTTTCAAGGAAGCGATTGCCCTGCAGGGGATAGGATGATCATCATTGGTCGGTAAATCCATATTCGGCTGGAGATACTGTTTTTCTACCGGAATCTGGTTGATACAATCCTTCATTTTTTTGATTAAACTATCGATGCGGGTTAACTGTTCATCATTCGGCTGATTGATTCCTTGCGCATAAATGAGTAGACCATTAATCAGGATTTTCTGGTCTTCTGTTTCGGCGATAGGAATCAGTTTCTGCAGGTCTACTGCCGCGGTATCTTTTCCGGAATATGCGATACCCCAGGCGGTTTGACTTATCAGCGAAGCGCGATCTTCACCTAATAACCGTTCTAGAACAGTAGGCAGAAGAGGAAACGCCGCGGTTGGCGGTTCCTGATACCAGAACGCTACCGAAGAGATATTATCCGCCCGGTCATTCTGGGTCCCATGTTCAATCGATACTTTAAGTTTCTTGCTAAACGGTATCGGGTCAAGAATATGAAACCGATACATGGAAGTTCTCTGCCCTGGGTTCGCAAACCCTTCACATACCGGCGCGCCATGCCATAAGGTTGCATATTGCCCCATGCCCCAGCCGTAACAGAAATAGTCTTCGGTCCCGGTACCATGCAATGCAGTATGAGTATCAGCTTCAATCAGGTCATCCCCTTCACCCCACCATTGCGGTTTGGTACCCACGAAACTCATTACCGTCCCAACATAATGCCCTTTCCCCTGAGTTTCGAGAATAACATAGTTCCCCGGCATATTGGCTGGATATGCCTGCCGATATTGGGCATAAAACCGCTCTTTAGTAGGCAGCGGTTCTTCGAGCGCCAGATAATCGATATAATAATATAAGCCGACCGACTGTCCGTTTCCTTCATTGGAAATGGTTATCTTCGCGCCTTTAGCAAACGGCATCTGCCACCAGCAGTTTCGCGCTCTTCCTTTCGAAACAACAGTTATCGGGAACGAATTCATATCGGCTTCAACGCCATTACCGACTCCAAAGAAATCTCCGAACGGAACTTCTACCGCCGGGCTAGATTCACCATCCCAATACATTCTGAGAATCAGGGTTCTGCCAATCGGGTCTTTGGCATTCGAGGTGAACCAGATATGCCGGATAATCCCGGTACCTTTAATCTCAGCCAGGACTTTGGTTTCACCCGGCTGGAGCCAGATACTATCGTTATTTGCGCCGGTAGTATCATAGCTGGAGAACCGCGCTGCATGCCCTTTCGTATTCCAAGCCCAGGTTAAATCAAACGGACTCCAGTTTTCTTTTGCCACTTTCGCATAAGATAATCCGATCAGCATAAACAGCATGATAAACAAATATATTTTTTTCATAATGTCTCTCCTCTAGTATAAAATAAGGTGATTATTTAGGATTTGGCTTCATCAGGAAATCAAGTACCTTCTTATTTACCAATTCTGCCTGAACGATGGTTAAATCATGACCGGCATTGGGAATAATCTCCGTTTGTATCTGTGGCGCAATGGTATTAAGCCGTTGAACCGCACTATTTGCAGAATATAGTTTCTCATGTTCTCCAACTAAAAAGAGGATTGGCACTTTAATACTTTGCAACTCTTGATTGGTTAATACGGTTGGAGTCACTGGCATCCGCATTTTAAAACATTTCAAACCGAGCATGGCATCATCAACCAGTTTATTTATTTGAGTTACACTCACCGTATCTTTTCTTTTATTTAAATCCTCAAACAGCCAGGCGATCATATACTTTCGCATAAAATATCGATGCGGGATAGCGGATAAGATAGCGCGCCAAGCCCATTCTCCCGGTATATCTTCGATAGTTGCTACCGGAGCGACCCAGACCACCTTATTTAACCGATTAGGATGCGCTAATGTGTATTGGCTGGTAAGCCAACCACCAAATGAAAGCCCCATGAGATTTATATGGTCTCCCAGTTCAAGAGCGGTAAACAGTTCATCCAGCCAATTCGTCATATCCTGAGAAGTCTTAATGTTCTTCGTATTGATACTTCTTCCAAAATCATAGATATTATCGACTGCATAGACTCGGTATTGACCGGATAGCGATTTAATATTAGGAATCCAGATCAGATGGGTTGCGCTGGTTGATGGTAATAGGACTAACGGCGGTGCGGTTTTCGGGCCGCTAATCCGAACAAACGTTTTCCCATACGAGGTTTCGACTAGTTTAGATTCCGAATCTACCGGCCATTCCCGGGCACGGGTATCATAATAGGCTAAATAGCGGGCTTTCGCTTTCGCCGATTTAAACGGATAGTATTCAGGTATTTTCGATATATCGGGTGGAGTGAATAAAGAGGTTACAAACCAGGAGAAGGCAATAATAATGATAACGATAATTGCACCTAATCCGAGCAATACTTTTTTTAATATTGACCTCTTCCGGCGCGGCGCATTATTTGGATTGCTAATTTTAGACTGCATTTGGTTTAATTGTTCTCGATCATCATCTGGCATAGATAATAGTTTACCATGAAGTATACTCCGAGGCTATCTCGGGGACATAAAAGAATTAAAGAATCATATCAAATTTATCCCTTTAATCCACCTTAGGCAGACTCAAGCTAAACATTTAGTATTTTGCAATGCTAAATTTACATTTTAAATTGATGTTTTTGCATTTGATGTATTCGCTATAATGAGAATAGATCATATTTTTTCTTTAACCGCATTGAAAAACACTTATGGTTTCTAGGCAATCAAAACAGAAAAAAATGTAGATTATCCCAACATCTCCAAACATATACCGCTGATCGTCAGACAAACAATCAACCGCATGGGGATTATGCGGTTCGTCATGTTCGATAGAATCAATTTGACCGATAAATGTCATCTTTTCATTGCAGGATGGGCATATGGGAGTTTCATCATACTGTTCCCAATCAGGTTTGCCACCTAATTTACTGCGCAATCCAAGTTCTTTATGTTCTATTACCGGTTTATCTTCTATTATCGGGATAAATTGCATTTCATATTGTCGAAGTGGTTTCATGCTCTTCTCCTTTTTATAATCGATTAATAAGTATATAATGAGAATAAATCATACTTTTTTCTTCGCTGATTATGCAAACTAATCTACCACGAAAACGCGAAAGATATAAAGCTTGGAATATGCTTATATAATTTAGCTATCATCTCGATTTTGTTTTTCACGTTTTCGTCTGTCATGCAGAAGTAATCTATTTGTAGGTTGGTACAATTACTTTTGATTTAACTTTTGGATGGAAAGCTTTGCGATAGATAAAGAAAATTATTCTTTAGCTTTTGATAAATATAGTATGAAACTCTAATAGGCAAATTCTATTATATTAGAATAAGTTATATTCAACCTTTCTCCACAATTTGTCTTAAATGATTTTTAGATGAATCTACTAATCCCTTTAAATCTGCCCAATCTGACGAATAAACAATCTTTTTATTTCGGATTATATCGCTCCATTTTTTATATTCTTTCTGCATATTATCGGCTTCGGTTTTATATATATCATTATGCCGCTGATAAAATCCTGAAATCTGAGATAAATAACCCAAGTAATCACCTGCTTCTTCCACACCTGATATAATTATTGAATCTGCAACAATTTGTGCGTCTTTAATTAGAGTGTTATGTGCTTCTATTTTGATTTTCTCTACTGAATTTTTATGTTCATACCAGAAAATGAATCCAATAGAGATAGATGAAAATAATAATGATATCACTATCAAACTTATTTTAAATTTGATTTTATCTCGTAAAAAAGAAATAATACTAATAATTCCTGCTGCTAAACTAATAATTGCTATAATAATATTTAATATAATCATATTATCTCTGGTGAATGATTATTCTATGCAATTCTGTAAATCACATAGATAACATTTGTTAGAAAATATACATTGTTATTTTATTTCTGACTTTTCCCTTCAAGATTATAATACGGAAGTTCAATAAAACGCAAAGTTTTTTCGGATTTTAAGGTTGCTTTTTAATGCGACAAAAAACCGGTTAAGGACAAAAAATAAGATAGAATAAAAAATCATTGTACCCTCTCTTCGACCCAACTTTAGTTAAGGGTTATTCCCGATTTATCGGGATAAACAATTAATTATTATAAAGATGAACTAAAGTTCATAAACCGTAGGTTAAAACCTCGTCGAAAGTACCGTCATTAGTATAATCTTGCTCAATGGTTTTTAGGAGGTTTTGGTGGGATTATCGGGAGTTTGATACGGAATTGGTCGGACCAATTCGGGTTGAAATCCGGGAGAAAGACATAATAGGACGCAGATAGACCATAGATTTAGTAGATATATACGGAAAGTAGGGGCGAGTCAGTGACTCGACCGTAGAATATATCGGGCGACCCAATGGGTCGCCCCTACCACCATAATAAAATCAATAGTTTATACTAACGTTGACCTATTATCAAATTGAGAATAGGTCAAGATATAAGATTAAGGGTTCAAAAAATTGCGCCCCTACTCCATAGCAAACTGCAAAATTTGCAGTTTGCTTAACTATAATATATATAATAGTTTATACCAACGTTGTATTATACGCCAATGGCGTAAAATACAAAATGGAAGAGGTAAATACGCAAAATTCGCTTAAATGGCGGTTAAAATATAAGTGGAGTACCAGTCATTTCAGCTGGCGGGGTAATACCAATCAGTTTTAAAATAGTAGGCGCAACATCTTCCAAGATACCGCTAGACCGTAGTTTTAATTGTTCTTGATAACCGATAATGATAAAAGGAGCATTGCTGCCCGATGTGAGTTGCGAAATATGGGATGTGCGGGTACTGGTAATCAGAACCAATCCATGTTGCGCCAGGGTAGCATCAACTACTTGGCTAACGCAATCGTCAACAACTGCAATCGCTTTTTGATATGCTTCAAGGTTGCCGGTATGCGCTACCATAACCGGATTCGCATAAGTAATTAATATAAAGTCATAAGTCCCGGATTTAATCTTATCAACCGCTACTTCGGTTAAAGGGATAGCGCTCATTTCCGGTTTCTTATCATAGGCATCGACTTTAGGGGAATGGATTAAAACCCGGTCTTCTTTTTTCCCCGGGTTATCCTGCATGCCGTTGAAGAAATAGGTTACATGCGCATATCGTTCGGTTTCAGCCAGCCGGAGTTGAGGTAATCTGTTTTCGCTCAGAACTTCGCCTAAGGTATTCTTAAGTTCCGGTTTCGGGAATATCGATGGAATGCCGGTAATCCCTTCATAATCGGTTAAAGTCAGATATTCCGATTGTGGGATTCTCTCCCGGTTAAACTCGGTAAACTCTAATACCGTTAGACTGGTCAATAGTTCTCGGCATCGGTCACCCCGGAAATTGAAGAAGATTACCAAATCCCCATCGTCGATAGTCGCTACCGGCTCTTGAGTCCGGGTAGTCAGAACTGTCGGAGTAATAAATTCATCGGTCTCTTTATGTTTATAGGCATATTTCATTGCGCTAGCCGCGGTGGGGAAAGTTAATCCTTTTCCCATAACCAATGCCTGATAACTCTGATGAACGCGCTGCCATTGCTGGTTCCGGTCCATAGCATAATATCTGCCGAGGATAGTCGCTAATCGCCCGATACCCATTTCTTTAACCTTCGCTTCTACCGATTCGAGATACTGCATCCCGGATTTCGGATCGGCAGTATCTCTCCCATCCATAATTGCATGGAGATATACCTTTTTCAAGTCCGATTGTTTCGCCAATTCTAATAAGGCATAGAGGTGGTTAAGATGGCTATGAATCCCGGCATCGGAAAAGAGCCCGATTAAATGGAGTTTGGTCTTTTTCTCTTTAATCCGGTTGAAAGCGTCAAGAAGGGTTTGATTAGCAGCCAAGCTCCCATCGTCAATTGCTTTATTTATTCTCGCCAATTCGGTATATATAATCCGACCGGCACCGAGATTCAGATGGCCGGATTCGCTATTTCCCGGCTGCCCTTCAGGTAATCCCATATCGATACCAGCTACTTTAAGCTCGGTATGCGGATACTCTTTTAGATACGCCTCTAAATGCGGCGCATTATTTATCGGTAATCCCAGACCATCAATATTAATCAGAACTAGAGGTTTATATTTATCCATAACTGTAATAAGTAAATCGATAAACAAAAAAACAGCAGGAAACTAACGACAAAATAAAATTCGAATACCAAAATCCGAAATCCGAAACAATAATACAAAAGGAAAATCAATTAAAACTTTAGTTTGTATTATTGTTGTTTCTCTTTTTACTTCGAATTTCGATATTCGATATTCGAATTTGCTTCACCTAATCATCTTTCTGTTTGGTAATATTATCCAGCAGTTTCCGGTCAAGGTCTTTTGCGGCATTATATCCCATGCGTTTCAAGCGCTGGTTCATCGCCCCGACTTCTACTAAGATGGAGATATTCCGACTCGGTCGAACCGGAATAGTTAATACCGGTATTTCTACTCCGAGAATTTCGATCGTTTTCTCCGATAATCCGGTCCGGTCATATTCTTTACTATCCGACCATTCTTCCAATTGGGTTACCAACGAAACCCGTTTCCGGGTACGTACTGAGCTAATCCCATATAAATGTTGGATATTGATGATACCCAACCCCCGGATTTCCATATGATATTTGATTACATCCGACCCATACCCCATCAAGACATTCCCGGCAATCAGATCGATATGCACCACATCATCTGCTACCAGCCGATGTCCCCGATGGATCAATTCTAATGCCGTTTCACTTTTCCCGATACCTGAAGGACCCAGAATCAATACTCCGACTCCATAAATATCGACTAAAACTCCATGCATGGTAATATGGGGAGCGAATTTCACTTCCAGATAGTTGGAAAGCAAACTAATAAATCTGGTAGTCGGTAAATGCGACCGGAAGATGCAGGTGTTATACTTATTACCCAACTCAATCAACGCCGGTGGCGGCTCCAGTTCGGTAGTAACAATAAAACAAGGGGTTTTATCGGTAAACAATCGCAAGAAGCGGTCATATCGTTCAGGTTCCGGTACGGTGTTAATATAGGTTATTTCAGTTATCCCAATAATCTGGATTCGTTCATGCGCGAAATGCTGCAGAAACCCGGATAACCCTAACTGCGGCCGGTTGATATCAGCAGAAGTAATCTTCTTCTGCAATCCGCCTTCTCCGGCAACCAAATCCAGTTCCAGCTCTTTCCCTTCTTCTCCGATAAGTTCTTTAACCGTTATTTCTAGCATAGTAAAGGCAGTCCTAAGTCTTAAGTCCAAAAACGAAAAATTATAAACTTCAAACTGAAGTCCTAAGTCCGAAGTCTTAAGTCTAGAAACTTTTCCACCTTAGGATTTAGGACTAAAGCCTTAGGACTGATTTTCTACTCTCTGGTAATCAATCCGAAATTGCCGTCTTTCCGGCGATAGATAACATTTAATTCGTTGGTCTTATCATTTACAAAAACCACAAAAGTCTGGTTGGTTAAATCCATCTGCATCGCCGCTTCATCAATCGACATCGGTTTTACAGTCGATCGGCTGGACTTAATAATCTGCGGTTCTTCCTGCTCTTGTTCCAATTCTTCAGGTTCTATTACTTCATAGAGGAATCCATATTCTTTCGTTCCCCGGTTCTTTTTCCGATGTTTGGTAATCCGTTCTTTATACCGGTTCAACTTCCGTTCCAGTTTATCGACCACATTATCCACTGACGCAAGAATATCGGTGGTTTCTTCCTGCATGGCAACTTTCAAACCGTTAGCATCGATATTAACTTCTGCAATCTGCCGATGTTTTTCAGCGGTTAAGGTAACATGGACTTCCAGAATATGATTGAAATATTTTTCCAACCGCTGTATTTTCTTTTCGACATAGGTTTTAATCGGTTCGGTAATCTCTAAATGCCGCCCGGTGATAACAATTTGCATAATGATTTATGCTCCCTTCACAAA
Organism: bacterium; assembly: GCA_041946755.1. Lineage (GTDB taxonomy): Bacteria > UBP4 > UBA4092 > JAOAEQ01 > JAOAEQ01 > JBHGBB01. The sequence continues at coordinate 42,150 of JBHGBB010000001.1, forward strand.
ATAATGTATTACCTTTATACTATTATATACTTTTGATATTTAAAATTGGGATTTTATTTGGTATTGTTTCTATCTCTATTATATATTAAATTTCTCACCTAAATAAATCTCGCGCGCTTTTTCATCGTTTAACAGTTTTTCCGCACTTCCTGCAACCAGTACTTTCCCCTGATGAATGATATATGCATGGTCGGTAATCGCCAAAGTATCCCGAACATTATGGTCGGTAATCAGAATCCCAATCCCTTGCTTTTTCAAATCCTGAATCAACGACTGGATTTCTGAAACCGTTATCGGGTCAACACCGAGAAATGGTTCGTCTAATAAAAAGAATGCCGGAGAACCGAGCATCGCCCGGGCGATTTCCAATCGTCTTCGTTCCCCACCGGATAACGTTTCTGCTTTATTTTTCGCCAGATGCTCTAATCCCAGTTCAACCAGCGCATCGATCGCTTTTTGTCTCCTTTCACTAGCCGATAAATCCGAAAATTCCAAAATCGCTAAGAGATTCTGTTCTACCGTTAATTTCCGGAATATCGATGGCTCTTGCGAGAGAAATCCTAACCCGGCTCGCGCTCTTCGATGGAGCGGTAAATGGGTTACATCCTGCCCGCGTAACGTAATCGTCCCGGAATCGGGCTTGATAATCCCCATGATCATATGGAATGTAGTACTTTTCCCGGCACCGTTCGGTCCGAGTAACCCTACGATTTTCCCGGGTTCTACTTCGATATCAACTCCATCGACTACCCGCCGTTTCCGATATGTTTTAATCAATTGATGCGCTTGTAAGGTTTCCATTATAGATTAAGATACTCGTTGGTAGAAATAATTCGATACCTGCTTGAGATATGGCTTAACATCCGCTGGAATAAATCTATTCTTTCTTCGACTGGTTTTAAAATCCATTTCAGTTTTGGGATCCGTAAATCTTCGAACCAGTCAACTAAATCTACCCCATGAAAAACGAATACTAACGGTAGATTCAATCGCGATAACCAATTCACCGCAGAGGTAAAATACCACCAGCCGAACCGCATCGCAAAACTGCTATGGATCGGAGTTCGAATTAAAGGATAAACACTAATCGGTATTTCCCATACTTGCCTTGTCCCCGATTTCCAAATATACTCCGGGTCCGGATGATATTTATTAAGTGGTGCTCTGCTATATTTAATTTTACCATAACTAGCATTAGATTTTGTATTTATCGCGGTTCCTCTTGATTCAAGGCTGCGGATTACACCCGACCAGTATGTAGGAAAAATCGATGAATCGTATAGATAGCCGCGCTCCTGCAAAATGGATATGGTCTCACTATCGATAGCATACGATGGCGCCCGGAATCCGATTACCGGTTGTTCTGTCAACCGGTTGATTAGCCGTTCCGCAATTTCTATTTCCCGCTGTTTTTCTGATAACGTTAATACCGAGAAATTCCGGGGATGCGTATAACTATGGTTGGCGAGTTCATGTCCGGCATCCGCAATCGATTTAATTACCGCAGCTGATTGGGGTACTTCCAAATCACTGCCGACAATAAAAAAAGTCGACTCTAGATTAAACTCGCGAAATAATGAGAGAAACCGGGGAACACTTTGTTCAAAGACCGGATCTTTTGCATGCGATACTTCTATCCCATGATGCTGAAATATCGTCCATATTCCATCAAGATCGACTTGGATGATTGCTTCCATTATAAATAAAAGCCGTTGGGGTCGATGGATACCAACCCCTCGCAACCTATTCAGATTTGGTTTCAGAACTCTTCTTTTCTTTTGAGCCCACTAATTGTATCAATGCTAAGGCAATCGCAAATAACAAACAGGTGTCGGTAAACCGTAACAAAGCATCTGCACTTATACCCATAAACCAGGGTAGAACGGCTTTCCCATTAACCTGAAAATTCTGAATGCGCGCGATGACACTAAGAATAATGCAGATAACCGCTGCTCGAAGAAATATTTTTGAAAATATGCTACTTAATGATTCCATCTTGTTATTCCCTCCCCTCTCAAAGCAGACTTCAGTCTTAAGTCCGAAGTCTTAAGCCCAAAAACCCAAAAAACATATTTTGCTTAGGACTTAGGACTATTTACTTGGGACTGTAGTTATAGTTCATCAACAAACTGGTCTTCGAAATGCCGGAAAATGATTATGCCCACCCATAAGATTAAAAATGACATCAACGCGGTTATTCCAAGAAACGTAATCCATTCAGAAAATGAAGGGCCGAAGGTAATATTGGTATTATAACTGTTTCCTAATAATATTTTGCGATATCCGGTAAATATCGGGACCAGCGGGTTTAATAGAAATATACGGTATACCGGTTCGGATAAATGCTGTTTCGCCAGGCTGATCGGATAAAATATCGGGGTTAAATAGAACCAGGCGGTCATAATCGCATCTAATATCGCGGCGGTATCCCGGAAGAAAACATTTAATGCTGAAGTAATCAAACCCAGGCCGGTAACGAATATCAGATGGATGAACAGTAATACCGGTAACCATACGATATATATAGTTATCGGCATCCGATAGATAACCAGAAAAATAAAGAGGATGATTAAGGATAATAATAGATTAATCAGTTCCGCGACTATCGCCGAAACCGGGAATATCTCGCGCGGGAGTTTAACTTTCTTTATCAGATTCGCATTGCTGATTAACGAATTAGTCGCATTGTTCGTTCCGGTAATATGAAATCCCCAAGGCAGCAGCGCACATAATAAATATAACGGATAAGGAGTATTCATATCTATCGGAAATCGAAATACTACCGAAAACACAATAGTTAAAATAATCATGGTAAATAGCGGTCGCAATAAGGACCATAAGAAACCCAGAACGGTAACTTTATATCGCGCCTTCAAATCCCGTTGTACCAGACTCCATAACAATTCCCGATAGTGGATCAACTGCCGTATCAAAGTAAACATATATCGATTATATTAACGAAATATGACTGGTTTATAGACAAAATCCTCGTACAAGATATATAATCTTACCAATCTCTGATATAATTTTATTTGATACAATTATAGTTATTTTTTAAGATAATGTCTATGCAAATCGATAAAAAAAAGAGTAAGATACCGGCGTCAAATCATAAAAAAATAATGGTTAAACTCGCCAAACGGAGTTATCCCATCTATATCGAGCCGGGATTGTTAACGCAAATCCATCGATATATCAAAAAACTATCCATCGGGAAACAGATTGCTCTCATCACCAATCCGACCGTCGGTAACCTGTATGCAGAAACGGTTAAATCAGAATTATGCCAAGCTGGATTGCAACCGGTTATCTTCGCTATCCCTGATGGCGAATGGTATAAAAATCTAGATGTGGTTCGCGACCTCTATTCGCGACTCCTCGAACAGGGATTCGACCGTAACTCCGCGATCGTTGCGCTTGGTGGAGGAGTAATTGGCGATCTTGCCGGATTCGTTGCCGCAACCTACCTGCGCGGGATACCATTCATTCAGATACCGACTACACTACTCGCTCAAGTCGATAGCAGTGTCGGTGGCAAAGTTGGGGTTAATCTGTTGGAAGGAAAGAACCTGGTCGGCAGTTTCTATCAACCAATCCTGGTACTTATCGATCCAACCGTATTAACTACATTACCGGAACGCGAACTTAAATCGGGGTTGGCTGAAGTAATCAAACATGGGGTCATATACGACACGGCATTTTTCGGTTGGCTAGAAAAAAACATTCCGCAAATCCTTGATCTCGATTTGCAATGCTTAACTACTATCATCGCTCGGAGTTGTGAGATTAAAGCGGAAGTAGTCAGTCTAGATGAAATCGAACATGGATTACGAGCGATCTTAAATTTTGGGCACACCATCGGTCATGCAATCGAAACTTTGACCGGTTATGAACGCTATCGGCATGGAGAAGCAGTCGCTATCGGTATGGTTGCTGCCGGTAAACTTGCACAATCTATCACCCGCTTTAATCCTCAAGAATCAATACGGCTAATTAATCTTATTAACGCTACCGGGCTGCCAACTGCTATTCCCAACTTGGCAATATCCAAGTTTTTAGATACAATATATCGAGATAAAAAAATTACTAATCATATGCTCCGGATGGTTTTACCGCAGAAACTTGGACAGGTTAAGATAATAAACGATATTTCCGAGAAACAAATTATCCAAACTATTCGAGCTTTAACAGCGAAATAAGGCAGTTATGAAAAAACATAAAATACTGGTACTGCATGGTCCGAATTTGCAATTATTAGGACAACGGGAAAAAGCAGTTTATGGCACCATCACCTTATCTCAAATCAATCGGGCATTAGAAAAACTTGCTGCAGAACTGAACTTAGAATTGAAATGTATTCAATCGAATCAGGAAGGTGAACTGGTAGAGATTATTGGAACGCTCGGTTCTACCTGGGCTGAAGGATTGCTCATCAATCCCGCAGCATATACGCATACCAGTATTGCAATTCGGGATGCCATTGCGGCTATCTCGATTCCGGCTGTAGAAGTTCATATTTCCAATATTTATGCCCGGGATAAGTTTCGGCATCATTCTTATATCGCTCCGGTCGCTATCGGTCAAATCGCGGGATTTGGTATCGAGAGTTACCTGTTGGGATTACGTGCCTTAGTCGCAAATATTCAAAAACGAACCGCAAAATAAAAATAAAAAGTAGCTTGGTAGATAGGTTTTAGTTTAAAATAGTTGACAAATGAGCTAGATTGGAGTAAGGTATCTAGCAGGAATAGAATTGGGATAAAAGAATATTTAACGATAATTTACGTCTATGAAACTCGGTAAAACCGAAAAAACCGTTGCCGTTGCAGTAAGCGCTTTGGGATTAATTGCCGTAATCCATTTTATCTTATACCGTCCGCAATCAAGTGCCTTATCGGAAATCAACAAACAATGGTCGGCTGCGGCAGCGCAATATCAAGAGTTTTATAAATATGATTTATCACAAAAAGAGATTCTCTCGATAGATTCGCAAGTTAATTATCTTGCTGCAAGTTATGATTCCGCCAAACATGTGCTCCAATTTTCTCAAAGCCTTGATGCCTCGAAAGGAAATCAAGCGATATTAGAGGCACTCCAGACTCTTAAACAAACCGAAAAAAATAGTGGCAAAACTTTAGTTAAAATTTTTGCTAATTGGAATATTACCGATGATGTTCCGGGTTTAGATCCACGCCGGATACCTGATTATCTCGATGACCTAAAAACCAAGAAAGCGGTTCTAAAACTACCCAATCTGGATCCGACACTCAAACAAGAGTTTACCGCTAAATATTATGATACCAAGAAAAAACTGGGATTTAATACCGCTGAATTAGGCCAGATGCCTCCATTGGTCGCATATCTCAAGCAATTAAAAATATATAGTTATATCAAAACCAATCTAGGTGATAATTATCGGGTTTCTGATAAAGAATTATTCGATTTACTGGAATTATCTTCGAAAGAGCAGAAAAATGTAGGAGATTATTTATTTATCTTAAAAAATGCTAATAATTTGGTGAAACTTGCTATCGATTGTGAAGTTGATGCTGTTAGTGCTTTGAATCTAAATCTGGAAGAACCAACATATCGGCCTTCAGATAAACCGGCAGCAACACCAGTCACCTCAACGATAACACAACCAGGTAGATTTCCCGGAAGATCTCCGATGTTTGACGGTCCAGGGGCACCACCGCCAGAAATGGGTGGTCCACCACGCGGTATGGCACCGGTTGAAGGAGCCGGAGGTCCTATGTTTAGAGCACCAACACAAGTTGCTACTCCGGCAGCCCCTACAGCAAAACCAATTGCTACTGCTTGGCCAATCGAAATAAAAATTAAAGCGAATAATCTGGCATTTAACAAATTCCTTTATGGAGTTTCAAATTCACCGGCCTTAGCCGAAATCAAAGAAATCGAAGTACAAGCCCTTGATGAAGGTAAAGTCCAAGTTCGGCTTAAAGTATATTATTATACCGGATTCACCGCAACTTAATTCAAAAATTTTATTGGTTATTACTACCTCCCATTAACTCCGATATTTGTTCTGTATTCCTAAATCACTCTATATCAATGCCATGAATTTAGGGTAGAATCATATCCATCATCTAAAAACGACTCAATTATTACTATGTCTGCTGAACGGAAAAAAATAGTGGTACGGAATTCGATCTATTCTGTAGTAAACGATTTGGTGAATATCCCATTAAAGTTAATTTTGATCGGATATATCATTTCGAAACTCGGAATTGCAGAATATGGTATCTGGTCGCTCGTCGGCGTTCTTGGCGGACAAATCGCGCAAATGACCCTCAGTATTCCTCAAGGTATTACCAAATATATCCCGGAATATTTGGCTCAAAATCTGACTGATAAAGTTAATGCAGTTTTATCGACTGCGTTAGTTTTATATATTCTCGTTGGATTAATAATTTTAATCCTTGCATTTTTTCTGCAATTTAAGATTTTCATGTTTATTTTTCATCTTGCTCCGGAACAATATCATCGATATAATTTTATTTTTTGGGGGGTAGTATTGGTTTTTATCGGCAATCATATTTTTGGCATTTATCCTTCCTTACTCAACGGATTGCAACGCATGGACCTTGTTTCCATGATCAGTATGATTTCTAATATTATTGAAGTTATCATTTCATTACTGATTCTGCGGTTTAATGGCGGGTTAACCGGTCTGGTCTGGCTGATGATTTTTATCGATAGCGCCACGATATTGTCGTATATTATCTATTCCAAAGTATTATTTAACCCATTAAAAATCAGATTTAAGTTGTTCCGGTATGCAGAATTAAAAAAAATCTTGAAGTATAGTCTCCAATTACAGGTTAGCGGGTTTGCTAGTCAAGCGGTGGTCGATTTACCAAAAGTATTTATCAGTTATTTTTTAGGTACCAGCGCGACTGGATTATATGATGTCGCATTAAAGGTGGTCGTAATACTCCGAAAACTTTTAATGCGATTGATTAGTCCGATTATGCCGGTCGCATCTGAGTTATTTGCCTTGCAACAGAACCTGACCATTAAACGGCTTTTTTTACAGTCGTTACGTTATCTCTATTTAATCGGATTCCCGTTATTCGCATTTATCTTCGCTTTCGCTCCGCAATTAGTCCGATTCTGGCTGGGTCAAGGAGTAGACATCACCGCGGCTGCCTCAACCATGCGATGGCTCACTATTTGTTTCTGGATAAACCTTACCGTCGTTCCGGCATCATATTTATTAAACGGTATTGGGAAACCAAAATACGGTATGTACTCTGCCATGCTGACATTATTTCTCATGGTCATACTAACTCCTATTTCGATCTATTATCTGCATTATTTTGGGGCGGTACTAGCGGTATTTATCTCCTGGGGATTAAGCTCTTTCATTCTTCATTATCAGTTTTTCAGAACCATGCAATTTTCGGTTCGCATCATTCCTTCAAAGACGGTAATAGCATATCCGGTGCAAATTGCGATTATTACCGGAATGTTTTATGGTATCGGTATGCTGCTGCCGATGCCCCGATTTTTATTTATCTTATTTTCAGGGATTATTTTTATTTGCTATTTCCTATTACTATTCTGGCAGAAGCATCTGGAATTATATGATCTTGAATTGATTAAACCATATATTCCAAATCGGATGTTTCTCATGTTTAAGAACATGATTGATCGCAATTAAATTATATATTATTGGTATATATTATTTATGATACGGGTATTACATCTAATCAGTTCTTCTAATATTGGCGGATCACCGAAACATACGTTACTCCTCTGCCAGGAATTGGATAAATTGGGCTGCGCTACCCTGATTATTTCACCGCCAGCCGGCTCATTTGAATCTGAAATCAAGCAAAGCGGTATCTCTTGGGAACCGGTTAATTTAAATTCAGCGTTCCGTTCCTCTCTCTATCCAGAGCTACTCCAGATAATAAATCAACATCAGATAAACCTGATCCATACTCATGAATTGAAAGCCGATTATATCGGAATGCGGATAGCCAAGAAAACCGGGCTGCCTTTAATCACCACGATTCATAATATGATTAATAAAGGACCATTACCGGTATGGAAAAAGATGATTTATATCCGACTAAGCCGGTATCTGGCTCAACGGCAGCATAAAATTATCGTAGTATCGGAAGCGGTCCGCCAGAATACTATCCACGCTTTACATATCCCAGCCGGAAAAATCATTACAGTCAGAAATGGAACGAAAATATATCCTTTGAATCCAAATCTGAATATAACTTCAATCCGGCAGCAATTAGGATTGAATCCACAAGCTCCGGTTATTGCATGTATCTCGCGACTGATTCCAGTACAAAAAGGGCATCGGTATCTTCTTCTAGCCGCGCAACAGGTGATTAAACAGAAACCGGAAGCACAATTCCTCATTGTCGGTGACGGAACGATTCGCAATGCATTAGTAGAATTAGCCACCCAACTTAAGATACAATCGAATATTCATTTCACCGGCTGGCAGAGTAATATTCAAGATATTTTAGCGAGTATCGATATCTGTGCGGTCCCATCATTATGGGACCCGTTACCTCGGATAGTTCTGGAAGCGATGGTTGCCGGGAAACCGGTAGTCGCCAGTAATATCGATGGGATACCGGAAGCAGTGGTTGATGGCGAGACTGGGATTCTGGTTCCGCCGGCAGACGAAAATAGCCTGGCAAAAGCGATTGTCGAATTATTAGAACACCTCGAGAAAGCTGAACAGATGGGAGAAGCCGGCCGGAATCGGGCGATAGCTGAATTTAGCAGCGAACGCCATGCGCAAGAAGTTCTGAAAGTATATCAAGAAATACTTTCCACTGACTGACACTGATCAAGAAAACAGCTTAGCACTGATATTTTGAGTTAATTATTGTTTGTTTCGAATTTCGATATTCGATATTCGGATTTATCATATTATGCATATTTGCTTATTAACTCGGGCGTTACCTTCTCATCAATTCGGGGGACTAGAAACCCATACCCTAGCTTTAGCACAAGGGCTAGTCAGCCGCGGGCATAAGGTAACGATTATCTCTTCTGCCAAAGCGGTTACCGCTGAGTTTCGTTCTCTGTATTCGCAAATTAAGGTTGTTGAACTCCCAAAAACATTACCTGGGAAATATAGTTTATCTTTTTTCCGGGAATCAGTGAAATTGATTGATGAATTGGATAAACAAGAATCGTTCGATATCATTCATTCTCAGGGATTCGCGGCATTCGGTTATATGTTTTTTAAAGTTAAACCCTTAGTGGTTACCATCCATGGCACGTTAACATCGGAGACTATGTTATTTCCCAAGAAATTCTCGATTCCCAACCTCTGGAAATATCGGAAACGGTTAGGAATCAGCCCGTTATACCGGCAGTTATTATCTCGGGCGGATACCATTCTAGTTGATAGCCATTTCTCTGAACAGCTCTTATTACAAGAGAATGAAACGCTTAATAAGAAACTAGCAGTAGTATATTTAGGAATCGATACCAATCACTTTATCTCTTCCGATAAAACCAAAGCGAAACCGCATTTTGGAATTGCCTCGGATTTCCTGATTTTAGCTTTCGGTCGGATTACGCATAGTAAAGGGTATCATATCCTTATCGAAGCATTGCGCAAGATTAATAATATTCCTTATCAGGTTATCATCGCTGGAGATGGACCATATCGCAGTCAGTTAGAAAAGATGGTTAAACAGTATCATCTAGATCGCGTTACGTTTTTGGGGAAAGTAGCAGAATCTGAAGTTCCCGGTTTATATAGGGCGGCAGATGTTTTCGTTCATCCGGATTTAACCGCACCGGCGTTTGGATTAGTTGCGGCTGAAGCGTTATCGTGCGGCACCCCGGTGATCGCTTCTCATACCGGTGCGTTACCGGAAGTGGTAACCCCGGAAGTAGGGATAACCATACCACCGGGAGACCCGGAAACATTAGCCAGCGCTATGCTCGAATTATATCTAAATAGTAAGCGAAGAAACCAGATGGGTATTGCTGCTCGGCAGCGAGCGGAATCGTTATTTACTTTAGAACGTATGGCAGCAGAAACAGAATCAGCATATCGAAAAACAGTAGCCAGTAGATAGTAGTTGGAATCTAGGGTAAAAACTAGTTTTTCTCTATCTACTAGATGCTAGCTACAATTTGTACAATGAATATTCTATATCTAACCTATAACAGCGTGATGAGATTAGGGATTTTGCGGTCGCAGGTAGAGACGTTATTAAAACTGCTTACTGCAAAATATCCGAATGAGTTTAGGTTTACGCTGATTACGGTTGAACGATGGAAGGATTATAAAAATAAGCAGTTAAAATCTTCATTCCGGCAAGAGATGGCAGCAGCCGGGATTCGGGTTATTATTGTTCCAAAGCTTTTACCGGAGTTTCTTAGAATAGAAAGCGCTCAAACCTCGTTCTGGCAGCGGGTATATTCGAACTTAACCTTTCTTCTTGATTTTATACTCTTATTAAAAGTTACCGGCTATGTTATTCTGCGATACCAGATTCGGAGTATTCATACCCGGAGCTATGTTCCGGGAATAATCGGTTTATTTTATAAACGATTGTTTAGAAAGAAATATATTTTCGACCCACGTGGCTTGATCCCGGAAGAACTCTTATTAGCGCAAGGCTGGTCGAAAACCAGCCGGAAATACCGAGTTTGGAAACGCATCGAACGATGGCTATTGAAAGGTGCGGATACCGTTTTCGTTCTCTCTCAACCATTTGCCAAACATTATCAGGAAATCATACCAACACTTCAACCGATTATCACTCCCTGTTGTGTCGATACCGATCAATTCAAGTATGATACTGATAAACGAATAGAATCAAGGAAAAAGTTCGGGGTTGAAAATAATCTGGTTGTAGTATTCACGGTCGGCGCGTTTGTCCCCTATCAGCAGCTTGACGGTGGAATAAACTTATTTCAGCAGATATTAACTCTTCGCCCCGATGCTAAACTATTCCTATTAACTCCCGATAAAGAGCAAATCGAAAAGTATATAGCAGGTAATTCCGCAATCCGCAATCCGCAATCTGCAATTACTATTTATTCACCTGCATTTCAGGAGATGCCGGAATATTTGATGGTGAGCGATATCGCGATATTAGTTCGGGTGCCATCGGTAATCAGCGAAGTTGCATCTCCGGTAAAATTCGCTGAATATTTAGCCTGCGGAGTACCGGTAATCGCATATCCGAATATCGGCGATACCCAACAGATTATTGAGCCAAATCAGGTGGGGATTATTATTGACCCGAAGAACGACAGTTATACCGAACAACAGTTACGCACACTACTTAACCAGTTTACCGACCGAGAAACACTATCACTCCGCTGCCGGGCTACGGCTATTGATCAACTTTCCTGGAATCACTATCTAGAAATATATTTCAAAATATATTCTCAAGTGTAATAAAAAGAGTATCAGTATAGTGAGATAAATAATGCGGGATAATTTAGTGGCGTAATTCGTTATGCACCTGCTGAATTTTCTTTTCCAAATCAGGAATATCTTCCTGAACTACTTTCCAGGTACGTTCTATATTTACTCCTGAATATTCATGAATTAATATATCACGTAATCCGGATATTTCTTTCCAAGGAATATCCGGATATTTAATTCGGACTTCTTCTGGAACATTTTTCACTGCTTCACCAATAATCTCCAATCGGCGGATCACCGCATCTTGAACTTGCTGATTATCGAGAAATGCTTCTATAGTTAACGCATGAGTATATTCTTTAATCCGGTTGATGCAGTCTATAATATCTTCAATATACACTAGCAAATCGCGATGCGGCTTCATAGAATAATTACTTGTTCGCTTAGGATGTAATTTCGGAGTTGCGGTTTGATGGCCGAATATTCAATCAAATCAACTTTTTTCCCGAGAGTCTGTTCTAATTCGAGTTTGATTTTAATAAATCCGAGTAGACTGATATCTTTTTTAAGTTCTACCAGAATATCGATATCACTTTTCGGAGTAATGTCATCTCGTATAGAAGAACCAAATAATCCGGCTTTAGTCACCCCATACTGGATTAGTATAGGCAATATTTTTTGTTTTATTTTTTCTATGTTTGTCTTCATAAGATTTTCTGATATAAAAAGTATTATATATTATCTCAAGCCTCCCAATCAAATATTAAGTCCCTATTTAATACGGTAACTGCGAACCATTATCTTGCGGTTTGAACTGTTTCATTGCCATGGTTAGATAGATGACATAAACCGCAATATAAATCAAGATAATTAATGAATTCGGGCGCCCGACCAGCGAATAGATAATATCCAGGATAATCGGGGCAGTTAAAGCATAGATGCCGATTTTTAATAATTGCGGATATTTCAGGTTGGTTTTCATGGAATTATTTAAACTTAAGGTAAACAAACTGAACAATATGATTTGGAACCATTTCGCGAATAATAAATAGAAATAGGTTCCGATCGGTAAGATTATCCAGATGATCGTTTGCCCGATTTTCGACCATCGGGTAATCGAATCTTTATTCACCGTGACATTCGGGAATTGGGATAATTCATATTGTTGAGTTCGCAATTCGTCCTGTTTCATAATCAATTTCGTTTGGGTTAATAGCGCGCCGGCTTTATAAATGGTATCAATCGAAGTATACTGGCCGGTAGTATCAATCAGGAAAATGAAATTTTCATCTTTCCAAACAGTGAATGGCTGCGGAACATCAACCTGCGTTTTCCCATCAACGATTCTTATTTCCGGCACATTTTTTATCTCCCAGTTTTTCACGATATCGATAACCTTATTGACTCTAATAATGTTTCCGATTGACATCAGCACCGCAGCGATGAGCAAAATCAGAAATATATAGAGTAATGCTTTTTTCATCGGCTGAACAGCAACTTCTTTATAGAACTGAAAATCGGTGCAACTTTGCGGGATCGAAGCGAAAAACCCTTTCGGTTCAGTATCCATAGTATACTCCTCTAGTGTTATTTTAAGTAACGGTCAGATGGGTATCTTTTCTTTATATTGCGGGTATCATTATATCATAGGCTATAATCGCACCTCTAGATTCTATTTCCTTCCCGGAACAACCCTATTCTTATCTCTCCTCCATAATTCTTTTCCACCGGAGTTGCACCGAACGAGATCGATCTCGTTCGGTACAA
>JBHGBB010000010.1:0-38634 GCA_041946755.1 bacterium
TGTTTATCCGTGTTTATCCGTGGTTGCTATTTTTAGCTTCGGTAACTGGCGTTGATTTTGATATAATCGAACGAAAAGTCGCAGGTTTGGATGCGTGTTCCAGCTTTCCCCTGATGCAAATCGATAATTAAATGTAACTCTGATGATTTCATAATTAGTTTTGCTTTCGCTTCGCTATATCCAGTACCCAGTCCCTTTTTAACTAAAGTAATTTCGGATTTCGGTTTTTGGTTTTCGGATTTACTGCAAAATGAAATATCGATTTTATCCGGATTAACCGGTATACCGCTTCTGCCGATTGCCGCCATGATTCTACCCCAATTGGCATCGTTGCCAAACAATGCGGTTTTAACTAACGGTGAATTGGCGATGGTAAACCCGATTTGTTTAGCTTCCGTTTCGGTTCTTGCATTGCGTATGAAGATAGTAACAAGCTTCGTTGCTCCTTCTCCATCTTTAGCAATCAAAGATGCTAAATGAGTATTGACCATCGTCAACACTTCTTTAAATCGCTGAAATCCGGCTGAATTTTTGATAATGATTTTGTTTCCTGCCATTCCATTAGCCAATATTATTGCCGTATCATTAGTACTCATATCGCCATCAACGGTTATCTGATTAAACGAATGGTCGACACTATACGATAATGCTGTAGATAACGCCTCGTGAGTAATTACCGCATCAGTGGTTAGGAAACAAAGCATCGTCGCATGCAAGCCGGTCGGGGTCATGGTTGGTGCGATCATTCCTGCACCTTTCGCTATTCCAGCAAGCCGGACCGGTTTTCCATCAATTTTAAATTCGATACCGACTTCTTTTGAAAATGTATCCGTAGTCATAATTGCTTGCATGGCATCCGCAGCGCCGGAAACCGATAATGATTTTGCGGCCTGTTTAATTCCCGCCCTGATTTTCGGCATCGGCATCGGCTGACCGATAACGCCGGTTGAAGCGACCAGAACTGATTTTGCTGGTATACTTAACTCTTTAGCAGTTAAGCTTGCCATCTTCCGAGCATCTTCTAGTCCTTGTTTCCCGGTACACGCATTAGCATTTTTCGAATTGGCGACAATCGCCTGTGCTTTTCCTGATTTTAGGTGCTCGATATCTACCAGTACCGGTGCAGCTTTAACCAGGTTCGTAGTGAATGTACCTGCAGCAACAGCTGGAACTTTGGAATAAATAATCATTAAATCTTTTACTGTTTTATCTTTTTTCAATCCGCAATTAACACCAGCAGCAGTATATCCTTGAGGGAAAGTAATACCAGCTTTTAATATCGGGTTCAAATATGCTTTTTTCATTATATCCTATCCTTTTTATAGTTCTTAGTCAATGTATAAATGTATATAGTAGCGAAGAATAGAATTCTAGTCAAAGGAAAATTTCGGGAATAAAGGTAAAGAATAGCCGAAGAAGAATAGGAGCACTATCTTTATCAAATACATCTCTTGCTAGTAGTAGTAATATGGTTTATAATGAAAACTAATATATCGACAGGAAGGTTGATATTATCTAACTCCTGAAAGGATAATGAAGTATGCAAGATAGGAGATTTTACCAGTTCGGTTTACCCGCAGTAATATATACAATAATAATTATTGGAATGATGTATACATTAAGTCTCGCCCAGAATAATCAGGAAATCATCTTACGATTTTATGGCACTACACCAGGGTCGGAAATCGAGGTATCCCGCGGTTCGGGATCGGGATTATTCCAGCAGTTTACCGGTAAAACTGCGGCTTGGACTCAGTTAGAACAGGTGCAAAGCATTCTGCAATTACTGTTAGAGGGACCAACATTAGAAGAGCAGAAATCCGGATTATATTCAGCTATCCCTACGGGAACGAAACTCAATACGGTAACGATTAAAGATGGAATAGTCTATATCGATTTCTCAAAAGAATTAGTGCAAAATGATTTTAATGATGTCCAGGTAGATTCAATATCAGACCAACTCCGGGTAGCGCTGCATAGTGTTTCCGGATTATCCGGTGCGATTTATACTATCGAAGGTAAATCCGCGGCATATTATTACCCAGATAGTAAAAAGAAAATGCAGCAGTTAACCGAGCAGAATCTTCTTTCTACCCTAATCACGCCAAAATCGGAGATTAAAAAAGCCAGTAATAATACTCCACTCAATCAATCGAAAGTAATTCCGCGACCTACTCAGGGATTAGCCGGTAAAAATATTTTTATTTCCGCCAGCCATGGGTATTACTATTCCGGTTCCAGTTGGGCGCTCCAGCGACCTTGTCTCTATACCTCAGCAGAAGAATATTCTAGTGCTGCAATGGTGAATTTATATGTCGTCCCGATGTTTGAAAATGCAGGTGCGTTTGTTTTAACCGCGCGAGAACGGGATACCCAAACGCAAGAAATAGTGGTCGATAATGCTGACGGAACCAGTACTATAAGTAACGGGACCTATATCGAGACCGGTTCTTGGGTAAACGATGCCCAGAAAACCGGATTTGCTAATGGATATTCACCATATACCGTTGGAATAAATCCTTTTACCCTCGGTTCAACTCGAATTGCTACCGTTTCCAGTGTCGGTTCTGCAACCGCTACCTGGACCCCGAATATTCCGGTGGCCGGGAATTATGCGGTATATGTATCATATAATCGAACGACAAGTCGCGCACCGGATGCCCATTATTTCATTCTGCATAGCGGTGGTACCACCCAATTTATCGTTAATCAGCGGGTTAACGGCAGAACCTGGGTTAATCTAGGAACTTATAATTTCGCTTCCGGTAGAAATAGCGCTACTGGTGCGGTGATCTTAACCAACGTTTCAACTACTGCGGGAGCTACTATTTCAGCGGATGCCGTTCGATTCGGCGGTGGAAAGGGTCTTATTACTCGTGGAACGAGCACTAGTGGGCATTTTAAATATTCTGAAGGAGCGAAATATTTCGCACAATATACCGGCGCGCCGGATACGACGGTATATAATTTGTTCTCGAATAGTGATTATACTACCGATTATTCACTCCGAGGCGAATTTGCAAATTGGTATAGTGGAGCGCCGAATGGGCCGAATGGTTATCGCAGTGACCCGGGGCAAGGGATTCCCATCGATGCGATGGTAAGTTTCCATAGCGATGCCGGCAGCTATTCCACTTCAATCCATGGTTCGTTAAGTATCTGGTATCAATATGACCAATATGGTTTGGATACGCTGCCTGATGGGAGAAGCCGGCAGTTATGTTATTCGCTGACCACCTGCATCCATTATCAGACGTTATCCGACATGCGGGCGCTCTATACCAGCACCTGGCCGGAAAATGGGCTCTGGAACTCGAATTATTCTGAAGCAAGAAGGCCGAACTGTCCCTCAGTTTTACTTGAAAGTTTCTCCCACGAAAATATGAATGATATGATGTACGCATTGGACCCGCAATTCCGGCATGACCTTGCTCGGGCTACCTATAAAGGGGTATTACGATTTTTAGCTTCACAAGATAGTACTACTCCGGTAATCATGCCATTACCTCCAAAAGATTTGATGGTAACTAATGTCGGCGATGGCACGTTACGGATAACCTGGTCGGCTACTACTGATCCAATCGAACCGACTGCTACTCCTACCGGATATGTCGTTTACAAAAGTACCAATGGTAAAGGGTTTGATAATGGTACCTTAAGCAGTGCAACGACTACCGTTATTACCGGCTTATCACCGAACACGATATATTATTTTAAGGTTACTGCATATAATACCGGAGGAGAGAGTTTCCCGACCGAAGTTCTGGCTGCCAGAACAAGAGTAGGGGGATCGGCAAGTATTCTGGTGGTTAACGGATTCGAACGAATTAGCCGGCCGGAAGTGAATTCTGATACTACCGGATTTCCTAGAAATGATCCGGGAGTCTGGCCGTTATTTAATGCACCATTAATCGGTAATCAGACTTATTTTGTACCGCAATCTAACTCATATCACGGAGTTGGAAATTCTGTATTAGCTAATTATCAGGAATCGGGTAACACCTTTGATTATATCATTCAACATGGAAAAGCGATTGCTAATGCCGGATATTGGTTCGATTCTGCTTCTAAAAAAGCAGTTGAAAATAGTCGGATCAATTTGACTAATTATACTATTGTTGATTGGATTTGCGGAGAACAGCATTTAGTCACTCCACCATTAATGACTCCGGCATCTACCGGGTATCCTGACCGGATGACGAATCGATTTAAAACGTTCGATGCGAATTTACAGAGTAAGGTGAGTACCTATTTATCGTTAGGTAAACATTTATTTGTATCCGGTGCAGATCTCGCTTGGGATTTAGATGGTGCGAGTTATGCCAGTTCCACCGATCGGGCTTTTTTGAATAATATTCTCCATATAGATTATGCGACTAATGATGCCGACACTGCCAGTGTTGGTGAAGAAGTTATTGTCGATAATACCAATTCCGGATTTAGGGTGACGTATAATTGGAATACCGGTTCGTCGTCCGGAAGATATGGTACCGATTATCGCTGGGCGTATTCTACGTCAGGGCTAGCAACCGAGACCGCTATCTGGAGACCGGTTTTAACGCAAAATGGTGGATATGCGGTATATGTATGGTATGTGCAGGGCACTAATCGGGCGGTAGATGCGCCGTTCACGATAGTACATAATTCCGGGTCGACAACTATTTTCGTTAACCAACAAACATCCGGCAGCCAATGGCTATATTTAGGTACCTTTATGTTTAGTAGCGGGACTACCGGTTATATTCAATTAACCAATAACGCTTCCGCCAGTGTTGTTATTGCAGATGCGGTACGATTTTTGAGTGTTGATAGTGCAAGTAACCGAATCAATGGTTCGATAAATTGTATACTCAATGGATTAACGGGAATCGCTTATGATAATGGGACTTGCGGCATCTATGGCGTCGAACAACCGGATGGCATTCTTCCTGTTGCCGGGGCAACTACTACCATGGTTTATACCGGAACGAATATACCGGCAGGTGTGCAGTATGATTCCGGTAGTGGGTGCCGGATTATGGCTCTCGGTATTCCTTTTGAAACGATTATCTCTGAATCGGACCGAAATACGGTTATGTCGAGAATATTATCGTTCTTACTGACCGGGGTTCCGGTAGAACTATCGCAATTTGAATTATCGGCAATAAAGTAAACTCACATTATATCAATATCATTTTATGTTTTTATATCGTGATATAAACCGGGCGAAGGTAGGTTGATATCTTCTATTGTCAATACCGTTGCGCTATGAGGTATCTTTCTATGAAGCAAAATAAAATAATCATCATTACGATACTCATTCTTATCTTAGGAATAGTCTTCTGCAGTGCTCAGTCGCGAGATACTACTATTTCACAAACTACCACTGCGGTTAAACGCAGTACCGGAATTACCCCACCGAAACGGATCGAGGTTCCCGGACAGCGGTTCTTGTTATCCACCGGGCAGATGTATATTCCCGATTTTGTTAAACCTCGGAAAGATGGGAAATATAATCTGGTGGTTTTCTTCCACGGAGCCGCTTGGTGCTCTGAACAAGTCTTTTATCCGGCACATAAGAATGCGATTCTGGTTTCGTTTTCAACGAAATCATATTCCGAGACCTTCAGCGATACTACCCGGTTCCAAAAACTGCTAGATGAAGTTAATCTTACCCTGGAAACCGCAAAAGTTATCGCGCATCCGAAACTCAATATCCTGAGTGTGAGTTCGTTCAGTGGCGGATATTCTGCGGTGTTTGAAGTATTAAAAGTCCCGGAATATTATGCCCGGATTTCGAATCTGATTTTAGCGGATTCATTGTATGCCGGGTTTACCGATACCACTCGAACAGTATTAATAGATGAGCAGATGGCACCGTTTTTGAAATATGCGCAGGATGCAGCGAAAGGCAAAAAAACGTTTTGGTTTACGCACCTATACCCACCGGAAGAGAAATACCGGGATAATACTTCGACTAAAACTGCCAGTTATTTAATCGACCATTTGAAGGGTAAACGGAAAGAATTGCATGAAAACAATCAACTCGGGATGACCTTATTATATTCCTGCGATATTAGGAAGTTCCATATCCGGGGATATTCCGGTATGACTAACCAAGACCACTTCAACCACTTCTATAATCTGGCGGAATATTATAAGAAACTAGACCTTTAGTCACCAATTTACCCGGTCAATCCATAAACTTACCCTAAATCTATCGCGGTACAATTATGTACTTGGTAGGGGGTGAGGACGAGGGATATCCGATATCCCTCGTCAAAACCCAACTCCCAGATCAGATTGGCAGCCTGCCAATTTGATCCGAAAGTGTTATTTCCAACAATGACGCTGCTGAGTGCGGAACTTGGATTTAGGCATTGAATATATTAAAGTTAGTATTTGATTCGGGTTATTGCAGCAAATTTAGGGGTAGGGAATTCATTTCTGTAGGTAGAATCGCTTCAAATCGGCTGGTTCCTACCGGAAGACCAATATAGCTAGGAGTTAGACTACTAGCGTTATTATAATCTAAAATCCAGTTATCCGGATCGATGGTAACAGAAACTATGGTGGTCGTAACTCCCAATGGAATATCGAATGTTTGGGTATCATATTGGGTATTCCAGACAGTAATCGTTGTACTTCCACTCGGAGAAAAGGTAAGTTTAAAATCAATCGGCATAATATAGGTAGCTGCAGCTTGGGTTTGGGTCAGATAAATAATCAAGTGGGTCGGAGACGCTCCCGGTATCGTTACACAAGACCAGGTATAATTCGGGCGGTTGGCTTGATAGAGCCATGCATCGAAAAACCAGCTCAGGGAAGTACTTCCGCCCATGGTTTTTTCCACATCATGCTGGAAGTCGATACTTAATGCGTTACCATATTGCAATGCGGTATCAGCCGCATAATTCCGTAATGCGGCGAAAAAAGTTGAATCGCCGGTAATATGCCGTAGCATGTGCAATACCCATCCACCTTTCCGATAAACAATACTGCCGGAAAAATTATCCGCACTGTTACTCACCAGCGGATAAGAATCGCTGGTTGTCCAGGCATTAACATAATTATGATACTGCGTTATATCATACTGCTCTTCCTGCCAAAGTGCTTCGGCATAGGTAGCAAACCCTTCATGTAACCAAACATGGTTAAAATTCTGACAGGTGATATAATCTCCAAACCATTGATGGGCCATCTCATGACAATTAAGTCTACCCATTCCACCAGATGAAAGTGCACCTGCTGGCAAACTGGTACAGGTTTGATGTTCCATTCCGGCTCCATTAAACGTGGCATCAACGAATTTCTCTGCGAGAAACGGATATTCGCCAAATGTGCGGGCTAAGAAATCCATGATCGCTATGGTTCCACTGACTCCGTTTCCTTCAGACCCAACATTTTCCGGGTATATATAATTACCTACCGTCATTATGCTGAGATGATTTTGCGAGGTATATATTCCATAATAATATTGATAGTTAGTACAGGCGACCGAAATCAGGTAACTAACGAAAGGATACGATTCAGTATAATGGAACGTATAAGTTCCATTACTATTGGTATCAATAGATACCAATCTCCCGTTAGAAACCGCAAAATAGGTTGTCGGACAGGTCCAATGTAAATCCGCCGTTGCTTTATCATCAGGTAAATCCTTGCAGGGCCACCATTTCCTGGCGCCATACGGTTGACTGAAGGTATACACAATGGGTACGCTATTATGCGTACCTTGGACATACGGATTACCAAAAGCGCCTCCGGTATTTGGGATTCCGGAATAAAATAGCCGAACGGTAAAGATGCTGTTCATCGGTAACGGAGCGTCCGGTAACGGGATGAATACCCGATGCTGCGAACTATCCTGGATAAACGAACCTGATGCCGTTCCCGGACCGCGATCAACCGATTTAACTGAGAAATTCCCGGCGTTATCGTCCAAATCAAATACTGCGGTACGCAACGACAGGGTGCTGTCAATGCATTGGGCAATCATCGTTAATTGCGCAGTAATGACGCTACTGGTCATGGTAATGATATGGTTCAGGTCATAATGCAAAACATCGAATTTTGCTTGATTAGGGTCTGCTGCTGGCTGGGTCTCAATGGTAATCGGAATCTCGCCAAAAACCCGGTTGAAATGAGCTTCTTCATCGGTGAATAGTAACGCAAACATTTCTATATATGTAAGATTAGGAATCCTTCCCAGAGCAGAACGCAGTTCAATAACATTCGTATAAGAAATAAAATATACTGAAGGAATGAGATAATACTTACCTTGAGAGGTAATTACCGGCGGATTTTCAATCATTTTGCCATTGATTGAAATACCAACTTCTTCTCCTTGAACATGTAGCGCATAACTATATCGAGTCATTCTTTTTTTGAATTCAGTAGTAATGGTTATACGATCATTAAAACGGTTAACCATGACATTATGGCTAATATTAATTGGTTGTAGGACTTCGTTTCCAGAGAGTTCATTTGCCGATAACCGGAATGCAATTGGTCGATCAGTCCAATCGAAATCTATCGGTAAAGCTAAAACCAGTGAGGGAACGATAAGAAAAAGGAGGTTAAAGATCAATAGTGTTGAGGTTAAGGTAACCGACTTCTTTAATGGCATATTTTTATAGCGTATTATGCAAAATAGTTTATATAACTGCAATCGATATATTTATATCGATGAGTATTGCATAACGGGGTGTAACCATGCAAGCGATAAAATGCATTTATGGTTAAGGTTTCTTTTATTACACCTAGAATTAGGGTAGGCTAAAATATTCCGGTTCTTTAAGTTCCGTTTCGAATCTGCTTAGTTCGACTGGAACCACCAAATAGCCTGGCGTAAGTACACTGGCATTGTTATAATCCAGAATCCAGTTATCCGGATCGATGGTGACGGTAGTCACTTTACCCAGTGTTCCAAGAGAGATATGAACGGTTTGAGCAGCATATTGGGTATTCCAAATTTTAACGGTGGTACTTCCACTGGGGAGGAACGTAACTTTAAAATCGATCGGCATAATGTAAGTAGCTGCAGATTGAGTTTGGGTGATGGTTATATCCAATACCGTAGTGGGTGAACCTACCGCTACAGCATGGGTTACACACGACCAGGTATAATTCGGTCGGTTGGCTTGATTAAGCCATTCATCAAAGAACCAACTCATCGAAGTACTGCCGCCCATGGTTTTTTCCACATCATGCTGAAAATCGAGACTAACTGCATTTCCGTATCGCAAAGCAGTGTCAGCGGCATAGTTCTTTAACGCCGCAAAAAAGGTGGTATCGCCAAGTATATGCCGGAGCATATGCAATACCCAAGCCCCTTTCCGATAGACAATACTGCCGGAGAAATTATCCGCACTGTTGCTAACCAATGCATACGAATCGCTGGTACTCCAAGCGTTTACATAAGCATGATACGAATCGGTTCCATATGTTCCATTAAAATTTTCCTGCCAGAGCGCTTCTGCATAGGTTCCAAACCCTTCATTCAACCACAGATGATTAAAATGCTGCATGGTAATCATATCGCCAAACCATTGATGCGCTAATTCATGGATATTCGACCGGGTAAATCCGCCGGTTTCCAACCCATATGGCCGCAAGCTGGTACAGGTCTGGTGTTCCATACTAGAGGTAATCGTATGTTCTGCGGTAACGTATTTTTCTGATAGAAATGGATACTCACCGAACTTGTTGGCAAAGAAACGAATCATGGTAATCGTTCCGGGAACACCGGTACTTTCAGACCAGGAGTTTTCCGGGAAAATATATCCGCCAACAACCATAGTGCTTGATAAATTTAACGAAGTATAAACTCCATAGAGATATTGATAATTGGTACATGCTACCGAAACGAGATACGATGATAGCGGATAGGATTCAGAATAATTAAACGTATGGTTACTACCGCTGGTGGTAACCGAAACCAATCTGCCATTCGATACTGGGGTATATGATGTCGGACAAGTCCAATGGGAATCGATGGTCGCTTTATCTTCCGGCGTATCTTTGCACGGCCACCATTGTCTGGCGCCATAGGGTTCACTGAAAGAATATACTATAGCTGTTCCACTATGGGTGGTTCGTCGATAGGGTGCGCCAAACGTTCCACTCGAATTCGGAGTCCCAGCATAAAAAACCCGGACGGTAAAGATACTATTCATTGGTAACGGAGCGCTCGGTAATGGAACGAACAATCGATTCGATGAGCCGTTGTGAGTATAGGATAACGTTGATGTCCCCGGTCCCCGGTCAACGGATTGAACTGAAAAACTCCCGCTATTATCGTCTAAATCAAATACTGCCGTTCGTAAAGATACGGTAGTATTTTTAGCAATCATCGTTAAATTCGCGGTAATAGCACTACTGGTCATCGTTACCACTTGACTGAGGTCATAATGGAGAATATCATATTTCAATTGTTCATTATCCGAAGCCGGTTGTGTACCTACAATAGTCGTATTCGTGCCAAAAACCCGGTCGAAATGCACCTCTTCATTACTAAATAATAAGGCGAACACTTCTACTTCAGTTATACTTGCGGTTAATCCCACTGCTCCGTTAAATTCAATCACATTATCACCAGCTTGGAGATATTGTTTTAAAATACAATTATAGGTTCCATCAGGGCCAATTACCGGGTCGGATTCAAGTAACCTGCCATTAACATAGATCGCGGTATCTTTATTCCCTTTGAATCGAATCGCATAATCATAACCGAGCATCGATTTATCGAGGTAGGTAGTGATAGCGATACTTTCCGAACTCACCTTGACCGATATTGGGTGTCCGGCGCTCATAAATGCAGCCGGTTGTTTGCCACTGAGTTCTGTTGCGGATAATCGAACCGCTACCGGTCGATTAGTCCAATCAAAATCGATGGGTAAAGCTAAGACTGAAGCACTTAAGAACGAAAGAACGAAAGAACCTAAGAATAAAAACCGAAAAAGATTTTTCATAATAAAAGTTGATTGTGGTAGGGGCGATGCATGCATCGCCCGATTATAATGACAGGCGACCCATGGGTCGCCCCTACCTAAATGGATTTAATATTTTAAATATTTCTTTTGCCAGGCGGTATTTTCCTGCCGCATTAAATCGGTGATTTCGTGATCGGCACCCGGTACTAAAACTAACCGTTTCGGTACTCTCTTGGGTATCCGATTTAAAGCGACAATACCATTTATCGGTGGACATACTCTATCTTGAAGGCCAACACAAACCAGTGTCGGGCATTTTACCCAAGGGGATAAATTCGCGACATCAATATAAGTCAGCGTTTTCCGAACCTGTTTTCCTATCTTTGGATCAATATAATATTCACCAAATTTCGGGCCGGAACCGTTGGTGGCTAATAGAAAGAAGTCCGGGAAATTGCTGATATAGGTTACGTTCGATATCGCACAGGCGATTTTATGCGGAGTTAATGCTGCTGCCGCGATGGTAAACGCGCCGCCTTGACTCCCGCCCTGCAATCCGATTCGATTTTTATCTACCTCCGGGCGGCTGGCCAGAAAATCGAGTGCCCGTAGACAGTCCATAAATGCTAGACGATAATAATACCCTTCCGGTTCCGTAATATTCCATAAATGATGATCGGTAATCGGGGTGGTAAAATATTGTTTACTCGGTCCATGGGTTCGGGGATTGACCGAGATAGTAATCAATCCTTGTGCAGTCTGGTCGTTCGGGAGTTCTTCAGCACCCCAGCCGGGCATAATCTGCAATGCCGGATATTTCTTTTTACTCGGCGTCGGAGATAAAGGATCAACATCGTTCGGAACCATATAGTAGCAGACGATGGGTATCCCACCGAACGAATTCAGTTTTACCCGATAACATTTACCTGTTTTCGAAGTATGTTTTTGCTTGGCGTAATCGAGCCATTCCGGCATCAGGGTTATCTCTGGGTTCATTGGGATAGCCGCAAGTTCAGCCCGGGTTTTATCCCAGAACGGTTTAAAATCAGGAGGGCGCTTTAAGGTTTTTGCTCCGCGATAGTTCACCACTTTTTTACCGAGTAGAAATAATGCCCGCCATTCAGCGAGTTTACTTCGTTCAGTTCCATTAATTAGCTCAATGCGAATGCCTAGAATATCTTTTTTATTCCGGTTCGGGAGAACATATTTAGTCGTAGTGGTAGTCGGGACTTCTTTAGTTTCGAGAACAATTTCCGGTGTGTCTAAAGCATATGCGGTAAGTAAAATCGACTGTGCAGTAGTATTTACTGCTTTCGCATTAGGCTCTACCATAAGATAGGGAAGCCCACCATCAACTGCTGGATTAAAAATGAGTTTTACTGGAGGTATTCCGCCTAAGGCGGATTGAGGTTTGTTTGCCATAATGGTTATCAGAGTTAATAGAATTAAAAGATTTTTGTACATTAAAGTTTCATATTATAACTTAACCAAGGTTGGTTGGTTATTGATATAACATCCAATTCGATATTCCAGTAGTAGTAACTAAGTCGGCATAGAAATTATCGACTCTGGTTCCGAGCATATTACTATTGGTAGTGAAATATTCATGGAATCCGATTCCACAAAGACCGGAATGATAGGAGGTATCGGTAATCGAACAAACCACCGAATTATCGAGTTTATAGGTGATCCGGTTCCCGGAACATTCGATGCGGAATTTCCGCCATGCAGTTGAGGGATAATAAATCGGAGTGGTATTGAAATCGGTAATAACGCCATTAATTGATTTCCCGCACCATAACCGTCCGCTATTTGAGTCATATGCCATGAGATAGCAATATCCACCCCCACCGGTGGTACCTTCAAATCCACCGTTCCCGCTATCCCGGGCAAATATACCATAGCGTTCGAATCCATCACTGGCTACATCAGACCGATATTGGCAATAGATATCCGATTGCACAAAATAATCTGAATCAGTTGAATTCCCGATTCGGGTAGATTCATAACCGCCGGAAGGATCTTTTACTACCAGAACATATCCATCGCCACCGGGAGAAGTAGGACTGAATGCGGTAATCGCCGGGCTGGTAAACTTATTCGCCCACCAATATAACTGCCGACCGGAGGATGGGAAGGTATCGGAATAGGGAAATACCGGATTGCCGATTTCAGAAGGAAACTTAATATAATCGAGAAATAGATATGCGGCATAAAGGTGATTCATATGATCCTGAGCCGTATTCCCCTGGAAGCCATGGATATAGAATTTATTCCATTCGGTTTTAGACCGATAGAGCATACCATAAGAGTTGGTCCCAGAATATGACTGCCGGGTAGTGCCAACGTTATTGATTAGGTATTCAGCCGTTTCGCTGGTACTAGCGTAGGGTGTTAGTATTTCAGTATGACTCATGAAATAAGTTTTGCTACCCAATACTGCTTCTTTAGCGAATTTCAGGAACGGTGCCATATCGGTAGAACTTACGGTTGGCGCTGAAGGATAATAACTGGCATAAGGACAATCGAGCATACATAACGCATTGATGGTTGTATAATAACTGGTAGAATTAATTAAATCTCGAACTCCACCGAACCCGGCACTCCAGGCAGAAACACAGAGGAACCTGACCCGGGGATTACTCGCATACCCTAGCGATTTCAGTTTCGCCATTGCCGAATTTAGAATAGTACGAAAGATGGTTTGGTCGGAAAAATAGGATGAATATACCCCGGATAAACCATTAAAGGTTACATTAATCAGAACGCAGTTTTTACCGGAGAGTAATAAATCATTCTCTACGGTTGAATATGCCCCATGCATGTGGAATAGGACATCGATATTATCTCCGTCAGGGACATAATATCCCGGAATAAAGAGTTGCGCTTGACCGGTAGAAATCGAGTACCGCTGGTTGGTAGCGAAGGAAAAAGTATCGGTTGATTCATCTCCGAAACTGCTGGAAATGGATATAGCGATGAGAGATATGGTTAGTATACTAAGAAAAATAATACGAAATTTCATTCTAGGCTATTTTACAATATTTTACAATACATAGCAATCAGCAATAAAAAATCATGGCTAGGCTGCAGACCTAGCCATGATGATTACTACTGGTTAATCTACCAGGTTATTACGCTGGAGGCATATATGGACCAGTCGGTTCGACTCCACTATGATCAATCAGATAGTGAATATATTTACCCACATACGCATTGAATCCACTTTGCGGATCCGATAATCCTGCGGCATAAGTTTCCCAAGCAGATTTGGTTGCAGCATTTTCTGCTTGATAGGCATTAACCGCATTGGTGAAATAACTCCGAATAGCTTGCTGATTTACAGTATTTGGATTCTGGGGAACCACATATTTCCGAACATAGCAGATTCCTTTCCAGATAGCATATACTAATGCTTTACCGATTTGTCCTCGAGCTTCGAATGAAAATAAGGGACTAACTACTTTTGCCATACTAATTCAATCCTCCTTCCTCAAGATAATTTGTATTCCCGACCTAGGTACAGGAAAAATCATCCACCTTGATGATGATCTGACAACAATTGTTACATTTGTTAAAGGGGAGGGTATGTCGCAGCAATCTTAGGTAAAGTGGACAGGAAAGAGCGTAGCGTATATGGATACAAGAATAATAAATATGTGATTTAGATGAATATCTCTAAAATACACTTGCTAAAAGATTTGAAATTGAGTAAACTTATATAACTTAGATACATAACCTGAAGAATATAAATACTTTAAAAGAAAGAATTATAACCATATAAAGGAATGAAAATAATGCCACCGAATGAATTGGATAAACGTCGTTTACTCGAAGCGATTGTGGTTATTTTTGCCATTATTACTGTTGCTAACCAGTTTTTAGAAGAAACTACCCTATTTAAATCGGTAGCGTTAACGGATTTATATTATTTGCCAATAGTAATTGCGGCAATCGGTTTTGGCTGGATTTGGGGTTTAATCACCGCAGTTGCCAGTGCAATAGCAGTCCTGGTACCGCTCATTCCACTACGCCAAACCGATGCACCTTTTTTAACGACGATTACCTTCGGGATGGAAATAAAATTCTTTCTATTTATTTTTATCGGACTTAGTGCCGGAATCCTCTCCGATGCCGAACGGAAACGGAAAGAAGCATATCATAAGTTAAGTATCGAATTGGAAAAGACCAACCAGAAGTTACAGCAGCGAGTACTTGAATTAACTACCCTTTATGAAACTGCTCGCCAGCTTAGCGCAACACTGGATATCAATATGGTTATGTCGAGTGTATTAGATTCAGCGATTAAATCGCTTAATGGTAATGCGGGTTTCTTATATCTCTACGATTCAGATAAAAATGAATATAATATTCGTGCGGCACGAGGAAATATACATAATACTCCGCGGCAGTTGACCTATGAGACCGGAGAAGAAATGATTGAAGTGGTGGCGCGTACCAAAAAAGGATTCCTGGTTCCGGATATCGAAACTACACAACAGTTTACGCTGGAGTTTGATAATCCGAAACAGGTTGATATCCGTTCGATACTTTGCGTTCCATTAATAGCGCGAAATCAAGTAATCGGATTAGTGAGTTTAACGAATAATAAGACCGCAACATCATGGGATTTGAATCATTTGAATCTAATGGTAATGCTATCTGCAGAAGTAGCGATTGCAATTGATAACGCCATGATGTATCAACGGGTGAACTCTGCATATATCGAAATTATCGGAAATCTGGTTAGTTCGATTGAACCGAAAGATGTAACTGCGGTGGTTCATTCCAGTCGAACGATGCGGATTGCGAGTGAACTCGCGCTTCGGCTTGGCTTGGATGAGATGGATACCAATGCGGTGCGGTATGTCGTACTGATTCATAATCTTGGAAAAGTTGGAATCGATACCAGACTAGCCATGAGAACAGATGCATTTCTAAACGAAGTTAGGAAAAGCTTGCGTAATCTCGCGGTGAATGACCAAACCGCATTAGCATCAATTCGGTTTTTAGAACGAGTTAATCCGATAGTTAAATATCAGCATGAATGGTTTAATGGTTCCGGCGTTCCGGAAGGACGAAAAGGAGACCAGATTCCGCTAGGTTCAAGAGTGGTAAGTGTTATCGATACCTATCATATGCTGATCTATCCAAGTAGTGCCGAATCTGGACAACCACTAGATTCCAAACAAGCGATTGAATATCTCCAAACCCGTTCCGGAACCCAATTTGATCCGGATATACTGACCACATTCATTAAAATCGTTGAATCCTTACCTCCAGAAGAAAAGAATTAGTTTTGCAGGTATAATATATTTGATTTGTATCGCAGCGGATTTATTTTCTTCTATCTATAATTCGTGATAATTTAGCAAAGATTATATAAATAATTAATCACCACGATACCAAGAAATACTGATCCAGTTACATCATTGGTATTTACATATCGAAGATTATTCGGATATCTTGGTTATCATAGGGAGGTCGGATTATGAATACCTTATCTCGGAACAAGCTTCGTAAAATCCCGCCACGAGTAATTATCGTCTTTTTGATTCTAGCTTTTGGAATAACACTTACCGGATATCTATCATATGAAATTGAGAAAAAAAATCTCAAGCAGAATATCGGAAATAACCTATCGGCGATAGCTGATTTGAAAGTTCGGCAGATAGCTACTTGGCGAAATGAACGGCTGGGTGATGCGAGAGTTATTCAAGGAGATCGGATTTTCGCCAATCATATCTCCCGTTGGCTTGCGAACCCGGATGCTGTCGAACTCAAGCCACCGCTGGTCGATTGGATGTATAATTTACAAAATTATTATGATTATCGTAGTATCCTCATTCTTGATACCCAAGGGAAAATCCGATTAGCTTCAAACCAACAAGATGCACAACTTGGTGAATATGCCTTTGGATTATTCCAGCAAGTCGTACAGAATAAACAAGTAATATTATCTGATTTTCACAAGACCGAAATGCTGGGAGTGCATCTTGATCTATTGGTACCAATTTTACTCTCAAACCGGGAGCAATCGCAATGTATCGCCGTGGTGTTATTACGGATAAATCCCTACAAAAATCTCTATCCATTGATTCAGAGTTGGCCTACTCCCAGCACAACGGCAGAAACATTATTAATCCGCCAGGAGGGGAATCAAGTTTTATTCCTCAATGAATTACGACATCGGAAAAATACTGCATTACTATTACGCTTACCCATAAGCGAAGCGCGGTTGCCGGCAGCTATGGCGGCGCGGGGGATAGAAGGAATTGTTGAAGGGTTTGATTATCGACAAGTTCCGGTGCTAGCTGCAGTACGGAGGATTCCGGATAGTCCTTGGTTTATAATTGCAAAAGATGATCAGACAGAAATCTATGCTCTCTTGCAACGGAGAGCGGTACTCACCACTTTTATAACGGGATTAATGCTTATTATTACCGGTGCGATTGTTATCGTTTGGTGGCGGGAACAGCAGGTGCAGTTCTATCTGGCCCAATATAATGCTGAACTGGAGCGGAAAGCGTTAGTATCCCATTTCGAATATCTGATTAAATATGCCAATGATATTATTCTGTTAATGGATGATACTGGGAAGATTATTGAAGTGAACGATCGGGCGGTTGCAACCTATGGCTATTTTCGGGAAGAATTACTTGGGATGAATATCAAAAACCTTCGTGCTCCAGAATCGTTCAGTGAAGAAAAAATCCATATTCGCGAAGCAACGCAAAAAAATGGGTTGATCTATGAAGCTATCCATAAACGGAAAGATGGAACAACGTTTCCTGTAGAAGCTAGTGCGCGAGAGATTAAGGTTGAAGAAGAACAATATCTTCAACTGATTATTCGTGATATCTCTGAACGTAAGCAGGCAGAAGAAACATTGCGGAAAAATGAAAAGCGGTTGAGAATTGAAAAGGAATTTGTTGACAATATGTTCAATGTTTCAGCCGACACGATTTTTGTTTTTGAACCCACTACCGGAAAAGCGGTTCGCTGGAATGATGCCTTTAGGAGAGTATCAGGATATACCGACGATGAAATTGCGACGCTCAAAGCGCCTGATTCCTACTATAACCAAGAAGATTTAATCCGAGCGGATAGTGCAATCCAGAATATTGTTAAGGCAGGTAAGGGTACGGTCGAATTAACTCTGTTGACCAAGAAAGGAAAAGCTGTTCCTTTCGAGTACTCTGCGGCAATTGTTCCGGATAAAGAAGGTGTATCGCAGTGGTTCATTTCTATTGGGAGAGATCTCACGGATCGCAAACGGGCAGAAGAAGCGTTAAAAGAAAGCCAAGAGAAACTTCGTTTGTTTATTGAGCATGCGCCGGCTGCGCTTGCCATGTACGATCGCGATATGCGATACCTTGCCGTCAGTCGCCGTTGGATTTCCGACTTTCATTTGCATCATATCAACCTTATTGGAAAATCCCACTATGATGTCTTTCCTGAACTTACCGACGAAATAAAAGCAATACATCAACGCGGTATGAACGGAGAAGTAATCAAAAGTGATGAAGCCAAGTTTGAACGAGCCGATGGTTCTATACAGTGGCTGTGTTGGGAGATGTTACCGTGGAAATCGGCGGATGGGTCGATTGGTGGTATCATTATTTTTAACGAAGATATCACCGAGCGAAAATTGGCGGAGAAAACATTACAGGACAGTGAAGAGAAATATCGGTCATTGTTTATTAATATGAATGAAGGAGTGGCGATCCATCAGTTAATTTATGATGATCAACATCACCCAATTGACTATATTCTGCTAGATATAAATCCAAAATATGAAGCCATAACTGGAATAACTCTCAAGCAAGCGATTGGCCATCGCGCAAGTATAATATCTCAAAATAATCAGGTACCATATCTTGATATATATTCCGAAGTGGTTCGAAGTGGTAAGCCAGTACGATTTGGGGCTTATTTTGAGCCGATGAATAAGCATTTTGATATTTCAGCAATATCTTTTGGCGAGAATCGGTTTGCTACAATCTTTACCGATATTACCGACCGGAAGAAAGCAGAGATAGCGTTAATTCGATCGCACGAGCGTATCCGTAAGTTTATCGACTCCAGTATAATCGGTGTGGTCATTGCTGCTCCGGATGGAAAGGTAACTGAAGCGAATGATTATTATTTGCGTACTATTGGATATACACGTGAAGAGTTCGAAAAAGGATTAGTTGACTGGCGAACGATTACTCCTCAAGAATGGATTCCAGCAGATGAACAGGCTATTGCTGAATTACGTGCCCGGGGTGTCTGCACTCCATATGAAAAAGAATATATACGTCGCGATGGAACTAAGGTTTCAGTTTTCTTGTCTGATACCATGCTCCCCGGTCCGGAAGAACAAATTGCCGCATTTGTTCTTGATATTACCGAACGGAAACGAATCGAAAATGAGATCGCGATGTCGAAGAATTTCTTAGAGAGAATTATCGATTTAAGCCCATTTGCGATGTGGATATCGGATGATAAAGGCATCCTCCTACGGGCGAACCAAGCGCTCCGAGAAGCATTGAATGTAACCGATAAACAAATTATCGGTAGATATAATGTGTTTGAAGACCAGAACTTAATCGAACTGGGAGTGATGCCCCAGATCGAATCTGTTTTCCATAAAGGGATTCCCACGCGGTTCAGTATTCCCTGGCAAGCGAGTAAAGGTGGTAGAGATAGTTTTGAAGGAGCTAGAGACCTTTTTATTGATGTCTCCATGTTTCCGATAAAGAATAACGCTAATAAAGTATGTAATGTAGTATGCCAGTGGATTGATATAACCAATCTTAAATTTACAGAGGAATCCTTACGAGACAAGCTTAATCGATTGCAACTACTTAAAATGTTTTATGAAACCTTAGCGTTATCGCTCGATTTAAAACAAGTATTTCAAAAGGTATATGACCTTATCCCAAAGTATCTTAAAGTTGATCGAGCGAGTTTATTCCTTTATGATGAAAACATGAAAGGATTGATTAGCGACCATTTAATCGGAGTAGAACGTCCCGGACAAGTCTCTGACTCTGCACCGCAGCCAATAGGGTATAGTATTTCCGGGAAATGTTTCCAGGATGCCAAGCCAATTGTAATTAATGATTGTTCGCAAACGGATTTAATTCCTCAAAAATATATTGATCTCCTGAAGTTGAAGTCTACGGTTGCGGTACCTATTATCAGTAAGCAAAAAGTTATTGGTGTTTTACGAATAGATGATTGTATTCAACGTAATCGGTTTAAGGAAGCGGATATTGAACTCTATTCTATGATTGCAGAACAATTAGGAATTATCATCGAGAATGCCTGGTTGTTTACTGAACGAAAACAAGCTGAAGAAGCGCTAAAAAATACCGCAGAACGGTTAAATGAAGCACAAAGTATCGCCCATATTGGTAGTTGGGAGTTGGACCTGATCACCAATGTTCTAACCTGGTCTGACGAAATCTATCGAATCTTCGAAATCGATCCCAATAAATTTGGCGCTTCTTATGTTGCTTTCCTTGCCGCAATTCATCCGGATGACCGTCAGGCGGTCGATTTTGCTTATACCAATTCACTCAAAACCCACACTCCGTATACCATTGATCATCGGCTGCTTTTTCCAAATGGTCGGATAAAATATATTCATGAACAATGCGAAACTTTCTACGAGAATAACCAGCCTATCCGTTCGTTAGGAACCATTCAAGATATTACCGAGCGCAAGCAAGCAGAAGAAGAAGTCCGGAAATTGAATACCGAACTCGAACAGCGGGTGAAAGACCGGACCGCTGAATTGGAATCGGTAAATAAAGAACTAGAAGCGTTTTCCTATTCCGTTTCGCATGATTTACGCGCGCCTTTACGGTCGATTGCCGGATTTAGCAATATTATCTTGGAGGATTATGCGGTGAAACTTGACGATGAAGGGAAGGATTATCTCCAACGAATCATAGCCTCTACTGAACGAATGGGGCAACTTATTGATGATATGCTAACGTTGTCACGGGTAACCCGAAAAGAAATGGTTGAGG
This sequence comes from bacterium, assembly GCA_041946755.1. GTDB lineage: Bacteria > UBP4 > UBA4092 > JAOAEQ01 > JAOAEQ01 > JBHGBB01. The sequence continues at coordinate 20,939 of JBHGBB010000010.1, forward strand.
AAGAAGTAGACTTGAGCAAATTAGCAGAATCGATTGTTTCGGAATTACAGACGCACGAACCAGAACGAAGTATTGAATTTCGATGTACTCCGGATTTGAAAGTAGTCGGGGACCCGGTTTTACTAACCCAACTGCTTGAAAATCTATTAGAAAATGCGGTAAAGTTTACAAAAAATCAGGAAAGTGCTAAAATAGAACTAGGGAAGATTGAGCAACAAGGGCAAGCGATGTATTTTGTGCGGGATAACGGAGCGGGATTCGATATGCAATATATCCATAAGCTATTTCAACCATTCCAGCGATTACATCGCGTTGAAGATTTTCCTGGAACCGGAGTTGGATTAGCTACCGTGCGGCGTATTATCGCCCGGCATAAAGGCAGGATCTGGGCGGAAGGGCAGGTTGATCACGGCGCGACATTCTATTTCACGTTATAAACTTTAACCACCAAGACTCCAAGCCACCAAGTATATGTTAAATTATGAACCGGTTTCAGCAGAGCTAGATGCAATTGCGAAAATTATCGTTGATGCGGCGTTCAAAGTCCATAAATCTATAGGGGCCGGATTATTAGAATCAGTGTATGAAGTTTGTCTCGTATATGAGTTGAAATGATATGGACTTAAAGTAGAAAAACAAGTAACAGTTCCAGTGATCTATGAAAATGTTCGCCTCGATGCTGGGTTACGCTTGGATTTACTGGTTGAAAATAGTGGTATCGTTGAAATAAAAGCTGTAGACCAGATGAATCCGGTTTTTGAAGCACAGGTTTTAAGCTATTTAAAACTAGCCGGGAAGCGATTAGGTTTGTTAATAAATTTCAATGTTCCATTAATAAAAGATGGCATTAAACGAATAATTTTATAAAAATAGACCTTGGTGTCTTAGTGCCTTGGTGGTTAGAATGGAGGTATTATTGTGGTGAATCATAGATCGAAAATTATTCTATTGGTGGAAGACAATCCGGATGATATCGAATTAACCCAACGGGCATTAAAAAAAGGGAAAATCCTGAATGAGTTGATTATTGCCCGGGATGGCGATGAAGCGCTGAGCATTCTTCTGGGGAATAAAGATAAAGCGGCATTAAGACCGGAATTGGTGCTGCTCGATTTAAAACTGCCGAAAATAGATGGATTAGAAGTGTTACGGCAAATTCGGAACAATGAACAGACGAAATTGATACCCGTAGTTATTTTAACTTCTTCTAAGGAAGAGAAAGATTTGGTCAATGGCTATTCATTAGGTGCGAATAGTTATATCCGGAAACCGGTAAATTTCGAACAGTTTGTTGAAGCAGTACAACAGCTTGGTCTTTATTGGTTGGTACTCAATGAATCCCCACCGAAAGGATAGAAACATTTACCGCAGAGCTCGCAGAGAAGGCAGAATATAAATAATAAGTATCATTCTTAGCGATCTCAGCGGTCTCTGCGGTTATAATACTTATGATAAAACCTCTTCGGGTTCTGATTGTAGAAGATTCAAATGATGATGTTCAACTCCTGCTTCGAGAATTACGAAAAGGTGGATATGATCCTGTTCATACCGTAGTACAAACTGCAGCAGACCTTCAGAACTCCATTAATACTCAATCATGGGATATCGTTATTTCCGATCATTCCATGCCGCAATTCGATGCACCCGCAGCCTTAAAAATCATTCGCGAAAAGTATATCGATCTACCGTTTATTCTGGTTTCCGGAAGTATCGGCGAAGATAAAGCGGTGGAAATCATGAAATCCGGTGCCCAGGATTTTATTTCGAAAGATAAACTCAAACGGTTAATTCCTGCTATTGACCGTGAACTGGCGGAAGCCGGTCTTCGTCAGGAAAAACGACATGCCGATGAAGCCCTCCGGATTGCTGGAAAAGAATGGCGAGCGACCTTCGATGCGATTAATGATGCAGTAAGTCTTCTGGATAAAGATGGGAAAATAATCCGATGCAATAAATCGTTTCAGCAATTTATACAGAAACCATTTAAAGAGATTTTAGGTCAGTTCATTTGGAAATTGGTTTATGGAACCGAGGCTCCGCCGGAAATATGTATATTTCATAAGATGAAAACGACTAACCATCGGGCAACCTCATTGATTGAAATAAATCATCAATGGTTACTAATTTCGTTCGATCCCCTAACTAATGATGATGGAAAATTATCCGGCGCGGTATTTATCTTAACCGATGTAACCGATTTAGAGAAAGCAAAAGAGTCGCTCCGGATATCTGAAGAGAAATATCGCTCTTTAGCGGAAAATATGAATGATATTGTATATTCAATTAATATGGAAGGAGTCCTTACTTACATCGGGCCACAAATTGCCCGATATGGTCTTGTTCAAGATAAAGTCATTTCTTCTAATTTCCTGGATTTTATTTATCCTGAAGATCGAGATAGGATTATGCAGGATTTTCAAACTACAGTCGATACCGGTAATGAGTTTGTAACTCAATTTCGGATTCAAGATCAATCCGGTCAGATTTTTTGGTTGGAAGAAAATGGTAAATTGCATTATGATGCCATAGGAACAATGATGGGGATAACCGGGATTTTACGCGATGTTACCGACCGGAAACGGGCTGAAATCGCATTAGAAAAAAGCTATCGCGACTTACGCCGGGTGCTTGATGAAACGGTTAACGCGTTAGCCTCAGCATTAGAAACCCGGGATCCATATACTGCCGGGCATGAACGCCGAGATGCGCAATTAGCATGTGCGATTGCGAAAGAAATGGGATTATCAGAAAACCACATTGAAGGGATTCGAATCGGTGCATTACTTCACGATATCGGGAAAATCTCAATTCCAGCAGAAATATTGAGTAAACCGGGAAAATTAACGAGTCTGGAATTTGAATTGATTAAGGCTCATCCGCAAGTTGGATTTGATATTCTCAAAAATGTCGAGTTTCCCTGGCCGGTAGCACAAATCGTGTATCAGCATCAGGAACGATGGGATGGCTCCGGATATCCGCAAAAGCTTAACGCTGACCAGATTATTCTGGAAGCGCGAATTTTAGCAGTGGCTGATGTCGTGGAAGCGATGAGTTCGCATCGGCCATATCGTCCGGCGTTTGGAATTGATATAGCGTTGGAAGAAATCGAAAAGAATAAAGGGATTCTCTACTATCCACAAGCAGTCGATGCTTGTCTACGTCTATTTCACGAAAATAAATTCAAATTCGAATAATCCTTACAAAAAAGAAGGAGCGAGATTACCTCGCCCCTTCTTTCTGATAACTGACAACTCATTACTGACAACTAAATTTACCGATACAACTGCCAATTACTGCTACTGGTAACATGTGCTGATTGGGTTAATGCATTCAAACAAACGCTAGCATTAGCGGTGTCAACTTCAGTATCAGTCCAGGTAACTCCGGCATCGCTATAATAGGTTTCATGTTGGTTTGCTCTTGCCAAGCTACTTCCACCGGCACCAGAGATTTGGTCTTCAATGGGAATCGGCCAGGCGTATCCCGGCGTGGTGAGCTTAACGACTACCGAGAATCGCCGTCCAGCAGTTAAAGTAAAGGGTGAATCTAAAACAATTGTGCTATATCCCGGAACCGCAATAGTCCCGGTTTTAGTACCAACCAACGTTCCACTGCGTGGTGCATCTACTGAGACGTCATCATAAACATAGATTTCATAACTTGAGCTAGTAGCTCCAGCATAGAAGCTTACCGCAGCAAGTTGGTCGCTATCTGCAGCGGTATATATCGCCGCAAACCAACCGGTATAGGTATATAAAAAACCCCAGCCGTCGGTCCAACCGAGCGGATCGTATTGGTAAACTCGATTATAACTGGTAGTCGGTTCTGCATAACGGAATACCGCATTATAGGTACCAATATTGGTATCATAATAAGAAATATAGAAATAGCCATTTTCTCCGTAATACGTTCCCCAACTGTTTTTGAAAATAAAAGCTCCATTTCCCGGAGGAGTGCTAGTAAAGTAACTCGCTGGGAAATCATCATTCCAACCGACTAAAGCTATTGCATGATTGGTTCCACTGGCACCATTATAATAATAGGCATAATGACTGCCATTATAATAACTATCATTATGATAATATGAACTATATACTGCTCCATAGTTCATAATTGCATATTTAATATTATCGTTGTCGGTATAACTATCTCGTTCTGGAATAAAATCGACATTCATAATCCGCTTTTTCGGTGATTTATCCATAGGGGATAGTCCACTGGTTGCATTATAAGGATCATCAGTTTCGAGAATCGGACCTGACCATCGGGCAAGATATGCGGTTGCTTTATAATGGTTACCACCGTCATCATGCATGCGATTGAATCCTTCAGAATAATAAGAATAAGTTGTGCTCAATAGATTTTTCATATTATTTTCTGAAAAATCCCAAGTCTCTGCAGGAAGCAGACACGATTCTAGCGAAGCATATGCCGCATGTGCCCAGCAACTTCCAGCTGAGCCTTGGTTCCGAATCGGGGTAACTTTTCCCGTACTCCGCAAATCATAAAATGAGGGTGGTGCAAATGATTTATCGATTGGATATATTTTTTGTCCTTTCGTATGCGATAAATCTACCGTTGGGGGAATAAATCCTAAGCCTTTACCATTAGCGGTAAGCGATTGAATTTTACCTTGTTTCAAATTATCAAGGTATTTGAGATAATCGGGATTTATCGGAGCGCGGGTATGTTTTAAAGTCTCCTGCGCGAACCCCAGACTAAATCCTACTATAAACAGTACTGCTACTACTAAAGCAACGGCAACAACTATTTTTTTATGCTGCATGTTTTTCCTCCTTTTTATAGCATTAAATTTAGTCATTATAGTATATAACATTTAAATAGATTGTCAAGATAAAGTGGCAAAAAAGTATATTAACAATAAATTCAAATTGGATTAGTTATAAAAGTTACGGTGTCGCTATAGAGGGTGGATACCAAATAGAAAACGCTATTTGTAATACAGATAGTGTAAAACTTGATATTTCGATATAATAAGTGGCAAAGCAATTGGCAAGTAAACATGCTTTTAAAATGCTAAATAAAACATAGTATTTAGCCTTGGGATTGGGGATCTAATAAGTTATGGCTCGTAATAGAACGTTCCTTTTGATTCTTAGTTTAATTTTATCAGCCGGTTGTATAAGTGGGGTATATCTGCATCATCCGGTATCGAAACAGATTCCACAGGTCTCGGTTTGGCTGCCGTTCTGGGATTGGGACCGAACCCTGGCTTCGTTTCGGCAGAATAAAGATTTGATTGATGAAGCGATACCCTATTGGTATGATATTACTACTACCGGTGCATTGATTCCGGCACAAGGGATACCGGAAATGATTGCCGCCGGGAAACTTAACTTGGATTATGCCGCGTTTGTTACCGAAGCGCATCGATATAAAATTAAAGTAATTCCATTAATCAGCAATGAGTTTAACGGAAAACTAGTTCATCAAATACTTCCCGACGCGCCTGCCCGTGCGCAACTAATGAAAAATATTGTTACTTTAGTTAATGAAAATCATTATGATGGAGTAGACCTTGATTTTGAAGGGATGCTGGCAGCAGATCGAGAGTTATATCCTCAATTTTTAAAAGAGTTAGGGACCGAACTGCATCGGTATCATAAGAAACTCTCGGTGTGTGTTCATGCGAAAACCAAAGAGCCCGGCGGCTGGGATGCGGTAATCGCCCAGGATTATCAGGCGATTGGATTATATGCGGATTCGGTTCGAATCATGGGATATGATTATCATTATGCCGGTGGTGACCCCGGAGCGATAGCGCCGCTTGATTGGGTCGAGAAAGTGGTGCAGTTTGCGGTTACTAAGATTCCACCAAACAAGATTTCGTTAGGGGTCCCGATTTATGGAATTAACTGGTATGACCGGAATACTGCAAATTGGAATCCACTGTTAGTAGCTCCACTCCCGGTGATTAAAGATGAAGAGGGAATGTTTCTGGATGCGGTATCGTTAGCCAAACAGTATCATGTACCAATCCACTTTGATGAACCCGGTCAGTCCCATTGGTTTACCTATACCGATACCAGTACCGGGATTAAACGAACGGTTTGGTTCGAAAGCCATCTGGGATTCCGGTCACGCTGGGATTTGGCCAAACATTATCGGGTCCAGAGTATCAGTTTATGGCGAATCGGGGGCGAAGACCCGAAATTATGGCAGTATATTCGGTCAGATAAATCGAAGTTATTCTATCCTTCGGATCCGAACAATCCGAAAAAATCCAATCCCCAAGTTGGTATCGATATCATTTTCGGTATTGACCATCGTTGGTAAATTTGGTGTTATACCGTGTTATGCAACCAAGGCAAAGAAATAAGAATAAAACTAATGATAAATCAACCACCGGAATTTTCGCCCGGTTTATAATTTCAGCTTTTTTCGGTGGATTGATCTCGTTTATCATTCTTGCTCTTATCGTTGGATTAACACGTTATATATATTGGTCTTGGGTTGCAGATTACCTAATACAGAAATTAGTTTATGCTATATGGATAGTTCCCTTATGTTGGGGATTCTTAGGAATTTTTTTCTTCGATACCATGATTTCAATTGCTTCTAAGATATTTGAAGGATTTTTAGACAGTCTTACCAGTCGATATCGATAATCATTTTAGCAAATTACAAAGTTTGTAACTTGCTCAGTTTAATTAGATAACATTAATCATAACAATGGTTTTTATTATTTAAAGTAGGGGCGATGCATGCATCGCCCGAAAAGTATACCGGATGCATAAAGTAGGGGCGAGTCATTGACTCGCCCGTTGATAAAATATGGCAATTTCCGTCAGACCTCAACGCAGATCAATTCGATTATATCAATACGATTATAGGCAATCCGGGGCATATTTTGTTACCATTTGTACCTATAATCACCAGTGTTTATTCGGGAAAATCATTAAGGAACAGATGGAATTAAATAGGATAGGCAAAATTGTAGCGAAGTATTGGTTAGAAATCCCTAAACATTTTAAAAATATAGAATTGGATGCGTTTATTGTTATGCCGAATCATATTCACGGTATCTTGGTTATTACCGAATCTCCGGTAGGCGTGATGAATGCATCGCCCGAAAAGTATACCGGGCGACCCAATGGGTCGCCCCTACCACGAGGACCACAGCAGCAATCTATCGGAGCGATTATCGGTTCATTTAAATCGGCACTTACAAAATGGGTCAATGAAATAGGAAATAAATCGGGATATACTATCTGGCAGCGGAATTATTTTGAACATATTATTCGTAGTGGTGAGGAGTTTAACCATATCCGAGAATATATCCGGAATAATCCGATGATGTGGGGGGTAGACCGAGAAAATCTGTTGGTGAATCAACAATTTATTAAGAATACAAAAAGACAGTCGTGGCAGGTATAATTTAGTAGGGGCAAGGCATGCCTTGCCCGAAAATTACTTCCATTAACCATTAAACAACCAAATTGGGTGACCCAATGGGTCGCCCCTAACATAAAACATCACAATAAGTTTAAGAAATCAGTTTGCAAAGTTTGCAAACTGATCGGCGATATTAATTAACTATAATCAAATCAGATATTTATGTTGGTTTAAGGAGCAAATTGCAAACTTTGCAGTTTGCTCGGAGTTATAGCTCAAATATCTGGCGACCTAGTGGTCATCCATACTATATAATGCCAAACTAAGTTAGGAAAATCAGATTGTCAAATTGCCAAACTGATCGGTAATATTTAATAACACTAATAAAATCAGATATCTATAGAAATTCAGGAGCAAACTGCATGTCATACAGTTTGCTCTATTCAGTTGTTTACCATATACATATTATATATATTAGCTTCCTTTTCCCACCTTATTTTGACATTAAGCGATAAATTCTTAATAAAATCGATAATTTCGATATAAACACTTATTAAATATAGAGTTAACTTAATTTATATTAAATCTACCATGTTTTGAGTGTTTTGAGTTTTGACGAGGGATATCGGATATCCCTCGTCATCGGTCCCTAATCAAAAAGGAAGTTATACCCGAGTTGGTCGGACGAATTCGGGTATAACTCCGGACTCGGTAACTAAAGTGTAATCAAGAGAAGTAGATTGAGTAAAATTTGATTTTAGTTGCAAAATCAAGGTTGTTTATGTTATTTTATATGGTACAAAAATTATGGTGACTCAATAAAAGAGTGGGCCAAAACCCCACTCTTTTTTTTGTTAGAAAATCACCCGCTGAAAATGAAATAGTAAATGGTAACTAGTTCAGCGGAAAATAGTATTTATGGCGAAACAGGTTGATATTTCGGTAATCGAATCGTGGCTAGGTCCACTTTTAACCGAAATGGGGTTGGAACTAGTCGAGATCGAGTCTGCCCGGGAACCGAAAGGATTCATCCTTCGGATATATATCGACCGGCCGGAAGGAGTAACGGTATCAGATTGCGAGAAAGTCAGTGAACAAATCAGTTTCCGCATCGATACCAACCCGGAATTAAAGCAACAATATAACATCTCCCGGCTGGAAGTATCGTCTCCGGGATTAGATCGAAACTTAAAAACCGAGAAAGATTTCCGGCGGTATCTCGGTCGGAAAATCAGAGTGATAATAAAATCGGAGGCTCTTCGATCGCAAGAAACCGGCCCGCAGGGTCAATCCCGATTAGCATATCGGGATGGCAAACAAAACACGTTTTCTGGTATACTAAAAAGTTACGGTAATAATCAGATCGTGTTAATCGACCAGAAAACGAGCCAGAAAATAGAAATTGCGATATCCGATATCGCTACTGCTAATCTGGAAGTAGACTGGAATTCAGAGTTTAAAGCTAAAAACTGATTCCACAGATTCAACCGCAAAATGAAATCTGTGTAATCTTCGCTGTTGAATCTGTGTAATCATTAATAAAACGAGGTATATTATGGAAGCAGGATTAGTTCAAACCATAAGGCAAATAAGTGCAGAACGAGGCATCGATCCGGAAACGGTATTCGCTGCTATCGAACAAGCAATGGTATCTACCGCCCGAAAAAGTCTACCGCGCGTTAAGAATATCCGGGTAGTAGTCAACCGGGAAACCGGTGCCGTCCAAGTGTATGGCACCAAAAAGATAGTCGAAATCGTAAAAGATTTTTATACCGAGATCACCGCCCATGATGCGAAAAAGCTTATTGGCCGGAAACCGAAATTGGAAGAAGAAGTAGAAGTCGAGATTATGCCGGATAACCTGGGTCGGGTAGCGGCTCAGACCGCAAAACAGGTGGTCATGCAGCGGATTCGGGAAGCGCAACGCGAAAATGTATATGAAGAGTATAAGACCAAAATCGGGGCGCTGATTAGTGGGGTTGTAATTCGGTCGGAACGAGAAGGTACCATCATCGATTTAGGAAGAACCGAAGCGATTCTCCCGTATAAAGAGCAGCCGCGCGGCGCTAATTTCCGGCAGGGAGAACGCATCCGGTGTTTAGTGCTTGATGTTCGTCCAGCGATTAAAGGACCGCAGATTATTTTATCCCGAACGCATCCGGATTTGGTAGTTCAGATGTTTGAACAGGAAGTTCCGGAAATTGGGGATGGGATTGTAAAAATCAAATCCGTAGCCCGGGAAGCGGGTGACCGGACAAAAATTGCGGTTGAATCCAGCGATAAACAAGTCGACCCGGTAGGCGCTTGTGTCGGGACTAAAGGGGTTCGGGTACAGGTAATCGTTAAAGAGTTAGTTAATGAGAAAGTGGATATCGTCAATTATAGCGATGACCCGAGAGTATATATTACCAACGCCTTAAATCCAGCGAAAGTAATCAGTGTACAAATCGATGAACCGAAACATACCGCGTTAGTAGTGGTTGCAGAAGGCCAGTTATCATTAGCGATTGGTAAACATGGACAAAACGCCCGGTTAGCTTCTCGATTAACCGGTTGGAAGATAGATATTATTAGTGAAAAAACCGCTCAAGAGCGGGCTGAATCTGTATCTGGTGCAGTACCGGAATCTGAACCTGTCTCGGGTGAAGAGCAGCCTGAATCTGGAGAAGAAGTAGCAGTAGAACAAGCAGCAGGTGCAGAAATCGAACAATTGGATGGTGTCGGTGCGAAAATGGCCGAGAAATTAATCGGAGCAGGATATACCACTATCGCCCAATTAGCTGAAGTTACTATCGAACAATTAACGGAAGTTCCGGGAATTGGGAAAAAATCCGCCGAAAAAATTATTCATGCTGCAAAGAACGCCATAAAATAATAAGGCAAACAAAGTATCGCGGATGCATCCGGATTTAAACCTATTCGTTTGCATTAGTATCAAATCGTCTGAATCGTATTATTAGGGAGCATATGAGCGAAAAAATCAGAATACATCAATTAGCGAAAGACTTAGGTATCCCCAGTCAGGAAATGGTCGAATTCTGTAAATCGATCGGGGTAGAAGTTAAAAGCCATGCAAGTACCGTTGATGAAGATACCGTAGTACTGATTAAAGGAGAATATGCCAAGAAACATGCGCCGAAACCAGCGCCGAAACCAGCAGAACCGCCGAAAAAACCGGTTGCACCTCCTCCGGTAAAACCTGCTCCTGCTCCTGCGAAACCACCAAAACCGGTTACACCACAACCGGCAAAACCGGTAATGAAACCAGCCGGGAAACCGGTAACAGTTCATACTCCGGTCTCAGCTCCGACAGCAAAACCAGCTGCGAAACCGGTGAGTAAACCAGTAGAAACCCCAGCCCCGAAACCGGCTGGTAAACCGGTACCAAAACCGGTAGAAGTTCAAGCCCCAGTTCCACCGGCACCGGTAGAAGAGAAACCGAAAATTCTGGAAAAAGTTAAAATTGGGGTATCGCCAACCTTGCATCAATTAGCGACTAAATTGGATTTACGGGTTAATGACCTGATCAAAAAAGCGATGGTGCATAAATGGATGATTTCAATCAACCAGCGGTTGGATGATACTACGGCAAAAACGTTAGCTGAAGAGTTTGGGTATGATTTAGAATTCGTTGATACCGAAAGTGAAGAGTTCTTATTAACTGAAGAAGAGACTGAAGAAGCAAAATATACTGAACCACGTGCGCCGGTAGTAACCATTATGGGTCATGTCGACCATGGTAAAACCTCATTATTAGATGCAATCCGGAAAACCCATGTTACTGAAGGTGAGTTCGGCGGGATAACCCAGCATATCGGCGCGTATGATGTTTCGGTGCAAGGAAAAGATGTTATCTTTCTCGATACTCCCGGTCATGAAGCGTTTACCGCGATGCGGTCCCGGGGAGCGAAAGTAACCGATATCGTCGTTTTAGTCGTATCAGCGGTTGAAGGAGTGATGCCGCAAACGGTAGAAGCGATCCATCACGCGCAAGCTGCGCAGGTAACTATCATGGTAGCGATCAATAAGATCGATTTACCAGACTCCAACCCGATGCGGGTTAAACAGCAGTTGATGGAACATAATCTGGTCCCGGAAGAATGGGGCGGAAAAACGATTATCGTAGAAGTTTCGGCAAAGAAGAAACTTGGAATCGATAAAATTCTGGAAATGATATTACTGGAAGCGGAAATGCTGGAATTGAAAGCGAATCCGAAACGGCATGCGATCGGTACTGTTGTGGAAGCGAGATTGGATAAAGGCCGGGGCGCATTAGCTACCGTTCTTGTTCAGAATGGAACCTTGAAAGTCGGGGATGCGTTTGTTTGCGGTTTATCGCATGGAAAAGTCCGGGCGATGTTTAATGATAAAGGACAGCCGATTCAAAAAGCCGGTCCGGCGAAACCGGCAGAAGTAATTGGCTTCTCAATGGTACCGGAAGCTGGTGACCGGTTCCAGGTAGTAGAAGATGAACGGATTGCTAAAGCAGTTTGCGCGAAGCGAGTGGTCGAACGCCGGGAATTAGAGTTACGGCGTCGGCATCATATCACCTTAGATGAATTATATACCCGAGTTCAATCGGGTGAAGTTAAAGAGTTATTGATAATTATTAAAGCTGATGTACAAGGATCGCTGGAAGCATTACAAGCCGCGCTCTTAAAACAGAGTACTGAAGAAATCCAGTTGCGGGTAATCCATGCCGCGGTCGGTGCGATAACCGAATCGGATATATTGCTAGCTTCAGCTTCGGATGCGATTGTTATCGGATTCAATGTCCGCCCGGAAGCGAAAGCCATCGAATTAGCGAAATTCGAGAAAGTCGATATCCATCTCTATCGGATAATTTATGAAGCAATATCGCAGATTCGGGATGCAATGGTAGGCATGCTGGAACCGGAATATAAAGAGGTTACTATCGGTAGAGCGGAAATTCGGCAGGTATTTAAAACCCCGAAATTAGGGACTGTTGCCGGATGTTATATCACTTCCGGTAAAATACAACGCAGCGCTAAAGCCCGGTTAATCCGGGATAATGTTGTGGTTCACGAAGGGAATATCGGTTCATTACGCCGGTTTAAAGATGATGTGCGGGAAGTTCAGGAAGGATTCGAATGCGGTATTCTGCTCGAGAATTATAACGATATCCATGAAAAAGATTTTATTGAAGCGTTTATCATGGAAGAAATCCCACGCGAATTATAACATCACAGTTGAATGCAGGATCGAACAATACCGGATGAGCGCCGGATATATCGGTGTAAATCTGGATTATCTCATCTGAATTCAACTGCGTTGTTTTATGCATATCGGGTTGCTTCGAGTCGAATTATATCTGCCGGGAAACCAGTCGCTGAAAGGGAAACGGCATATTCTGAAAAGTATCAAAGACCGGGTGCGGAAACTGAATATCTCGATTGCTGAAATCGAATATCAAGATTCCTGGCAACAGGCAGTGTTAGCGAGTGTAACTGTTTCTTCCGACCATGATATCGTTCATCAGACCTTGATGCAAGTCGTTAAACTCATTGCCGGCGAACCGAATTGCGAAATTACCAATCAGCAGATCGAAATGTTATAGAAACCAGATTCCGGCGATAAAAGATCGAGATTACAACGATTCATCAATAGAAATACCTATGCCCCATCGAGTAGAACGAGCACAAGCAACGATTGCTCAAGAAATCAGTTTAATTGTTTTAAATGAAGTTAAAGATCCCCGGGTTGAACGGGTAACCATAACCGGGGTAAAATTAAGTAAAGATTTACGGAATGCTACTGTTTATTTCAGTGTTTTGGGTGAAAAGGAAGAAGTAGAACAAGCGCAATTAGGGTTAGAGAAAGCCAGTGGGTATATCCGGCATCAATTAGGCGAAAAAGTCCGGTTACGGTATATCCCGGAACTCTTATTCCGGTTCGATGAATCGATAACCCGCGCTGCCCGGATAACCGAGTTGCTGGAGCAGGTGAAACAGGAAGAAGAGTAGTATAATACTAAAAATGGCAAATGCCCAAGTTCAAATGCCAAATCAATGCCAAATGCCAAATGGTTTAAAGTCAAAATAATTTCCTTCAAAAAGGTTTTATTTTGTGATTTGACATCAGACATTTGACATTCATTTGTCCGCCTAAGGCGGATTGGATTTTGAAATTTGACATTGTATTTAGGTCTTAGATGAGATAATGGCAAATCAATTTACTGAGATTCAAGATAAGATTATTAAGGTTCTAAAAGAAAAGAATTCCTTTTTGATTTTATCGCATATCTATCCTGATGGCGATAGTTTAGGTTCGGCACTCGGACTAGGCTTGTTTTTAACAACGAAATTGAATAAACAAGTTGCGGTTGGAATCGATGGTGCGGTCCCCCGGCAGTATCAGTTTCTTCCGGGACAGCATTTATTAAAATTACAGAATGATTTAGCAGAACAGTATGATGCGACTATTATTCTCGAATGTCCGGAATCCGGCCGATGCGGAACCGTAGCGGAAAAGGTTAAACAGCGAGGAGTAACCATAAATATCGACCATCATGAAACCAACCAGAATTTTGCCGATCTGAATTATGTCGATGTGAAATCGAGTGCGGTAGGTGAACAGATATATTATATTTTAAAGAGAATTAATGACCAGAGCATAACATCGGATATTGCGGTTTGTTTATATACCGCGATTGTAACTGATACCGGTCGATTCTCGTATACCAATACCAAACCGGAATCGTTCGAAATCTGTGCTGAGTTTTTGCAACTGGGAGTAAAACCGTTTATCATCAATCAGGCGATTTATGAGAATCGGTCGTTCGGCTTAACCCGATTACTGGATAAAATGCTGCAGACGATTACGATTGTCGATGGTTACCCGGTGGCGTACGGATATATTTCGCAGCCGATGCTGCAAGAAACCGGAACTACCCCGCGGGAAACAGAAGGATTTATCGATTATATCCGGGCAATCGAGAATATCGAAGTCGCAATATTATTCCAAGACCCGGGAAATGGGAAAATCAAGATCAGTTTTCGGTCGAAAGGGAAAATCGATGTTGCCAGCTTGGCGGCTCAAATCGCTGGTGGCGGCGGGCATAAAGCTGCTGCCGGATGTACTCTGGTAGGGCAACTTGAGCCAGTCATCCAGCAGGTAATATCACAAATTAAACAGCGAGTAACATAAACAACCATAATCTAGGTTATAGGAGTGCCGCCCGCTCCTATCACTTGGATATCGGTTAACTACAATAAGGAGGTGTGACCCTGATATGCCTTTAATGAAAGAGAAAAAACAGGCGGTGATTGAAGCGAATAAAACGCATGAATCTGATACCGGTTCTCCGGAAGTGCAGATTGCATTGTTGACTGAACGAATCAATTCGCTAACTGATCATTTTAAGACCCATGTAAAAGACCATCATTCGCGTCGCGGATTATTGAAAATGGTCGGCAAACGGCGCCGGTTACTTAACTATCTACGGAAAAAAAGTTCGGATCGGTATATGGCGTTAATCGATAAATTAGGGTTACGCAAATAAATGATAACGATGGGTGAATATTATCATTCACCCATCGTTTTTATTTGAAATAAAATTATGGAAACGAAAGTTGGTATGATGCTTAATGGTCAATCATTAAGTTTTGAAACCGGGAAAATGGCGAAACAAGCTGACGGTGCGGTGATTCTTCGATACGGAGATACCGTATTATTAGTTACTGCGGTCGCAACGAAAGAACCTATAGAAGGAGCAGATTTTTTCCCATTAACCGTAGAATATCGGGAACGGAGTTATGCTGCCGGTAAGTTCCCCGGTGGATTTTTTAAACGGGAAGGAAAGCCCAGCGATTTCGAAACGTTAGGCGCTCGGTTAATCGACCGGCCGTTACGGCCTCTATTTCCGGAGCATTATTTCTGTGAAGTTCAGGTAATTGTCACCGTTCTCTCTTCAGACCAGGAAAACGATTCTTCGGTATTAGCGGTCAATGGCGCTTCTGCTGCGTTGTGTATTTCCGGGATCCCTTTTTCTACTCCGGTAGCTGCGGTTAAAGTCGGTCGGATAGAAGGCGAATTTATCCTAAATCCAACCTTTGCACAATTAGCTAATAGTGAATTGAATCTAGTGGTTGCCGGTACCGAAACGGCAATTATGATGGTTGAAGGGAGCGCCAAAGAGGTCTCAGAAGAAACCATGTTAGCGGCATTGCAATATGCGCATCAGCATATTGTCCAGATAATCAAGGTTCAGAAAGATTTAATTCAGCAGTGCGGAAAACCGAAACGGGAAGTCAAACCGGTAGAAACCAATACTGAATTAATCAAAGCAGCGCGGGAGTTTGCGTTCCCGAAATTATCTCCTGCAATTCGGATTCCTGATAAAGCGGAACGCGAAACTACCATTGAAGCTATTGCTACTGATGCGGTAGCACTGCTGCTTCCGACCTATCCTGAAAAAGAGAAGGAAATTAAATCGGTAATATATGATCTCGAATATGAGTTAGTTCGGAAAATGATTTTGGATGAGAAGGTTCGGGCTGACGGTCGCGGATATACCGATATTCGACCGATAACCAGCGAAGTCGGGATATTACCGCGAACCCATGGTTCGGCATTATTTACCCGCGGTCAAACCCAATCGTTGGCAGTAACCACACTCGGTACCGCTGAAGATGAACAAACGCTCGATGGGATTTATGGGGAAAGTAGTAAACGGTTCTTATTCCATTATAATTTCCCGGCATATTCGGTTGGAGAAGTTAAACCGATTCGCGGTCCGGGTAGAAGAGAAATCGGGCATGGGAATCTAGCAGAACGAGCGTTGGAGCCAATCATTCCATCTGCGGAAAAGTTTCCCTATACCATCCGGATCGTTTCCGATATCTTGGAATCGAACGGGTCTTCATCCATGGCCTCGGTTTGCGGTGGAACCTTATCCTTAATGGATGCCGGAATCCCGATTAAAGCACCGGTCGCTGGAATCGCTATGGGCTCGGTGAAAGAAGGGGATAAATATGCGATTCTCTCAGATATCATGGGTTTGGAAGACCATATCGGGGATATGGATTTCAAAGTTGCCGGAACAAAAGATGGGATTACCGCGTTCCAAATGGATATTAAAGTCGGCGGGATGACGTTCCAGATGATGCAGGAAGCAATGGACCAGGCGAAATCCGGCCGGATATTTATTCTAAATAAAATGGCAGAAGCTATTACCGCTCCGCGTGAAAATTTATCAGAATATGCACCGCGAATCATCACCATGCAGATTAAACCAGACCAGATTCGAACCGTAATCGGACCTGGTGGTAAAGTAATCAACGATATTATCGATAAAACCGGAGTGAAGATAGATATCGAACGCGATGGCAGTGTCAAAATCGCATCGGTAGACGAAAAAGCAGCTAAAGAAGCGATGTTGATGATCGAATATCTGACTGAAGAAGTAGAAGTTGGTAAGATCTATTTGGGGAAAGTAACGCGATTGATGAATTTCGGTGCTTTTGTCGAGATTCTACCGGGCAAAGAAGGATTATGCCATATCTCGCAACTGGATGAGAAACGGGTTGCGAAAGTAGACGATATCGTTCATGAAGGGGATACGATTCTGGTGAAAGTATCAGAAATCGATGACCAGGGTCGAGTCAACCTCAGCCGGAAACAAGCGCTGCGCGAAAAAGAGAAGTCCAGTTCCCGGGGTGAAGAATCGCGCAGATAAGTATCGAAATCTATCGATTATGTCAGATAAACGGGATTTGATGTATCGCAAAACAAAGCTCGATAATGGCTTGACTATCGTTAGTGAAAGAATACCGTATGTCCGGTCGGTGTCGATCGGGATTTGGGTACAAGCCGGTTCCCGGCAAGAACAGGAACAGCAGAACGGTTTATCCCATTTCATCGAGCATATGAATTTTAAAGGGACACCTACCCGGACTGCACGGCAGATAGCAGAAGAAATCGAGTCGGTAGGCGGGTCAATGAACGCTTCTACCGACCGGGAATTAGCCTGTTTTTATGCGAAAGTAATTGATGAACATCTGCCACTCGCCTGCGATTTACTGTCTGATATTGTGCTCCATTCGAATTATACTCCCGCTGATATCGAAAAAGAAAAAGATGTGATAATTGAAGAAATCCGGATGTATGAAGATGATCCGGAAGAATTAATCAGCGATTTGTTTGCTGCTACCTTATGGAAAGACCAGCCGATTGGCCGCCCGATCTATGGTACCGCCCAATTAGTTCAATCATTTAAACAAGAGGATATTCTCCAATATCGGACGCAGCATTATTTGCCGGTGAACACGGTGATTACCGCTGCCGGTAATCTCGAACATCAGCAACTGGTTGATTGTATT
>JBHGBB010000100.1:0-13800 GCA_041946755.1 bacterium
GCGACCGCAAATCCTGCAGCTGCCGGACCGAGAATCCGGGCAGAATTGAATGCTAACGAATTCAAGGCGATCCCATTCATCAAATCTTCTTTCCCAACCATTTCAACCACAAACGATTGCCGGGCAGGTGCATCAAATGCGGCAACGAATCCACCGAGGATAGCTAGTGCGATAATATGCCAAACTTTAATTAAATCGAATCCGGTTAATGCTGATAGGATAAACGCCGATATCATCATTCCGGTTTGGGTAATAATTAGGATCTTCCGTTTATCCATTCGGTCGACATATGCGCCTCCGATCGGTGAGACGAAAACGATTGGAATTGATGAAAAGAAACTGCTTAATCCGAGGAGGAATGGGGATTTGGTGATGCGATATATCAACCAACTTAACGCCATCATCTGCATCCAGGAGCCGATCAGGGAAATGAAACTGCCGATCCAAAAGATACGATAATTCCGGTTTCTGAATGCGGCAAACATGACCCTTACCTGATGTTCAAGCGATGTAGCCAGTTCATCGAACTTCTGATACATACGCAATATAACGGCAGGAATCATTGATTCTCATAACGGAAAAACGGAAAGACCAAGAAACATAAGAACCAATCGGTTTTTTAGTTTTTCCGTTTTTAAGTTTTTCTGTTTTTAGGTATGCTTCTATGAATTATTATATCATATTAAGGAGAGGCAGATTGAGGGTATGGACTAGGGAATCCGCGCGGGTTTGGTCAGCACGGTGAACCGTAACACTTCTAAATCGGACTGGTTTAAATAGCTGCTTCTATCCGGTGGTTCATAGCGATATATCGAGAAACCTTTCGCGCCGCTAGTCCGAACTAACTTGATTAAATCTACCCAGCCGGAAGCTGACAGATTTACCCCTTCATCGCCACCAAGACCGATATATACCGGGCATTTGCATTGGGCGATGATTGATTTCGATTGAGTTACCATACTTGCATCTGGAGCGCGATAGAGCATCGGATAGATAAAATCTAAAAATTCGGCCCATTGCAGCCAATCCTGGAATCGGTCGCGTTTACATTCTACCGGATTCGGCGCAACGGCTGCGGAAACTTTTATTCGGGGATTGACTGATTTTGCGGTATCTCTTAACTGCCGGGATAATGAGGTCACTACTTCTACCCGATACTGATGCCAGGTTTCACGCTGTTCAGCAGTAGTAATCTCCAAGGGATCGATACCATATTTCGATTTGAATCCGGATCGGAAGGTTGAAGAATAGGTCCATTCATCATTGATACGGAGCCAATCCAGATTGATTCCATCAACCTTCTGCAGTGCTATTTCCCGAACCAGATTGGTTAAATACTCTCTTACTTCCGGATTACTGGGGTCATACCACCAATAATTACCATTGATCGGCTCTTGCAAACAGGATTTCCCTTGTTTATTTACTACTGCCCAACTCGGATGGTCGAGTAGTTTCTTATCCGGCAGATTAAATCCGGCGATCAGGACCGGCATCCAAGCATGCACCTGCATCTTATGCTGATGCGCTGCGCGAACCAGTTCTTTCAGCAACTCCGGCTGCGAGGCATAAGCATATTTACTTTTATATAATACGCCACCGGTATACTCCCGAGTTAAGGGTAATATCATATTGAAATGGTTATCGGCTAACACCTGAACCATCTCATCTACCTGCACTTGATCTACCCTCCCCCAACTCCGGGAGAGAAATTCCACCCATACTCCCCGCGATTCAGCCCGTGGTTCCGCTAGAGCAGATACTACTAATAAAAATAATGTTCCCAGTATGAAGTATAAAAATGAATTTCGTTTCATCTGTGTATGGTTAAGATAAATATAAATAATTTGTTCAATTTATTCCGATAGTTTCCAGATAAATTTTCCGGTTGTATCAATCCAGCCAAACTTTTTACCGATAGTTACTCTGCCCAACCCCTGATAAAACGGCTGCGCATCATCAAATTGAGGTAGAACAATGAATTTTCCCGATCGATTAATATACCCATAGTTTCGACCGACTCCAACCGAAGCCAACCCATCAACAAACGTAGATAGATTACTGACCTGAAACTGAGGTCGAATAATCATTTTCCCGGTTTTATCAATAAATCCACCCTTTTTACTGGATTCCGGATAAACCGCAGCTAACCCTTCAGAGAAATCGTATGCGATATCAAATTTTGGTGGAATAACATAATTCCCGGTTTTATCAATATACCCGAATTCGGATTTTTCATCAAGTTGCACTGCAGCTAATCCTTCAGAAAACGATTCCGCGCGCGTGAATTGTGCGGGGATAACGAATCTACCGGTTTTATTAATATACCCCCATTTTCCACTATATCCGTTTGGTTCGAAAGTTTTAACCAGTGCCAATCCTTCCTGAAATGGGAATGCCCATTCAAACTGCGGAGTAACGACTATTCTTCCGGTGGTATCAATAAATCCACGTTTTCCACCAATACCGATATCAGCCATTCCTTCGAAAAAAGGAGTTACATCATTCGATTGGACTGGAACAACATAATTCCCGGTCTTATCGATGTATCTGCAATTATTATTAATAACAACTACCGCTACTCCATAAGAAAAATAAACTGCATTTTCATATCGCGGTGGAATGATAAATTTACCGGTCTGATCAATATACCCAAATTTACCTTTTTTCCCCCCGACTTTAACTGGCGCAATTCCATCTTTAAAATATTGTGCATCATCAAATCGACAGGGAATAACTATTTTTCCGGTTCGATCGATATATCCATATTTCCCATGCTGCTTAACAAGAAACAGGTTCAGGTTAGTCTGTTGCGCTTCAACCATTACAAACGATACCAGCAATAACACTAATCCAACATATTTTAATCGGTACATTATTACCACCTCTATTATTTCTATCTATGCAATTGTACCCTTTTTTTCTTGCCTTTGCAAGACATATTTTATGCTTCGCCCGATATCGATACAATCAGATTGGCAGATTGACAATTTGATTTATATCAGATAAATGCAAGACAAAATCAGTTTGGCAGCAGGTTTTGTTAGGAGAGAGAGATAGGGATATCGGATATCCATATATCCCAGCCCGATTAAAATGCCAAAATGGCATGGGTAATATGGGGGGTGGAAATCAGTTTGGCAGTGGGTTGGATAGGGGGTGATGACGAGGGATATCCGATATCCCTCGTCAAAGCACAAGTCGAATACCGTAAAAAAATCAGATTGGCAGGCTGCCAATTTGATTTTGGCTATCAACCTATCCGGAAAAGACACTACCCAACCGCAATGGTTATTGTTCAAGTTGTGGTACAATAATATTCAAAAATTTATAAGGAGAATCTATCGTTATATGAATAATCCGTTTGTATTACCCGGGAATTGGTATAAAGGCAACCTCCATACCCATACCACCAACTCTGATGGCAAAATGGCACCGGAACTGCTGGTTCAGAAATATGCCGAGGCCGGTTACCATTTCCTGGCGTTAACCGACCACTGGAAAGTCACCACCCCGACCGTTAAACCTGGTAATGGATTCTTACTCTTAAAAGGATTGGAATATGATGTTTGGAAAACCGAATTGAATGAAACCTATCATATCGTTGCGATTGAACCGAACCAATTACTGGATATCGATAGGAAAAACGTGCCAACCCAGCAGATAATCGAGATGCTGAATGCGACCGGCGCGGTGGTATTCCTTGCCCATCCTTATTGGTCATCATTAACCGCTAAAGATGCAGTCGAATTGAATAACTATCTTGGCGTTGAAGTATATAATCATGGCTGCGAATTAGAAGTTGCAAAAGGAACCAGTAGTATCCATTGGGACGATTTATTAGTTCGTGGAAAGAAACTCTATGGATTCGCAGTCGATGACGCCCATGAACGAATCGTCGATTATTGCGGCGGCTGGGTTATGGTTAAAGCGAAAGAATTAACTAAAGAATCGATTTGCGCTGCGCTTAAACAAGGTATGTTTTATGCCAGTAATGGACCCGAAATCAAGAACATCGAGATTCAAGGAAAAAAGGTTTATGTTGAATGCTCTCCGGTTAATCGAATAAACTTTATGGGGAATGGTTGGACCGGTACCACCGTCTGGGATAAAGACCGGAAACCATTAACCAGCGCCGAGTTCACAGTTGGTGACCGGGTGCGGTATATCCGCATTGAATGTATCGATACCTCCGGCAAAATCGCCTGGAGTAATCCATTCTATTTCTAAATATGCCACAGAGTCACAGAGACACAGAGAACTTCGCGTTCTTCGCGCCTTCTTTGCGACCTTTGCGGTTAGCTTATTATGAAAAATTTCATTATTTTTGTTATTAGTTTTGTATTCATCAGTTATGCTTTAGCTGATGAGGTTAAACTCGGCCCACCGATACCGTTCGGCACCAAAATCGCGGCTGAATATCCGGCAATAGCGATCGATAGCAATCCGCCTAAGGCGGATAAACTATGGCTTGCCTGGTCGGAATTAGCCGATAAAACCGATGAGGTGTATTTCAGTTCTTCTGATGGGAAAACCGTGGAAAAGAAAACCTTGGTCGGCTCCGGATACCAGCCGTTAATTGTTTGCGATAAGAAGGATGGACTCTGGATAGTCTGGCAGGCGAAACGAGATAAATCTTGGCAGATTTTCGCCCGATACTATGATGGCACAAAATTAGGCGATGAAATAACTATTACTGATGGAAAAAGCGATGCGATGCATCCGGCAATCGCCATAGATAAATCCGGTACCCTCTGTATCGCATATATGGGAAACCAAACCGGGAAACATCAGATATATTTTACTACCCTCGAAAATGGGAAACCCTCTCTTCCGCAGAATATAACTAATAATGCCATAGATAATTTCCGGCCTTCTATAGCTATTGATTATCAGGGAACAGTTTGGGTAGCCTATGATAGTTATCTCGGAAATGGGAACTATGATATTTTCCTAGTCTCAGGTAAAATGGGAACTTGGGATAAACCGGTTCAAGTTACTTCTCATCCAGGAATCGATGCTTATCCATCACTCGCACTTCAAGGTAA
The DNA here is from genome assembly GCA_041946755.1 of bacterium. Lineage (GTDB taxonomy): Bacteria > UBP4 > UBA4092 > JAOAEQ01 > JAOAEQ01 > JBHGBB01. The sequence goes on from JBHGBB010000100.1 coordinate 5,046, forward strand.
TTCTATACCCTGGATTGCATGGCACAGCAACCGGATTCCCGCCTCCGGTCGAATCGACCAAAAGCAGGGACAAAATCTAAATGAATATCCCAATGACTATGGACTTCGGACTCAAGATTTAGGCCTGTTTTTTGATATTCCGAAATGGATTTATGTGCGTGGATATAACCCAAAAACCAAACAATTTGTAGAACCAATCGGTGAAATGCCGGGAAAAGATTTAACGAAAGTTCATGAACAGCAAGGATTCGAATTCCCGACTCTATTCTTTGAAAAATATCATCGATTCTGGATTTTCGGTCGTCCCTCGCATGATTGGGCAGCCCAATATTATGACGGTAATAAATGGTCAGATATGATTCTATTAACCGATGCCAGTTGGGGAGGAAGAGGCCAATTCCTACGCGTTGCTATGGATTCAAAATGGGATCTCTGGATGGTTTACCGCGATTATGGAACTAATATACTAAGAAAAATCGCTGTGGAACCTAAAGCTGAAGTGGAAAGAGCATTTAAAACTATTCCATTCAAAAGCGAGGATGAAGTTCAATCCGCAATCCGCAATCCGCAATCCGAAATATCCCATGATAAGATTGGCGAATATACCGTTTATTTCGGAGATATCCATTCGCATAGCTGGTTATCCGATGGAGTCGGCTCGGTAGAAGAATCATTCACCCGGTCACGTGACGTTTATCAGGAAGATTTCTATGCGTTAACCGACCATGAAGATTTCGTTCGGAACCGGATGTCGCCCGCCGAATGGGAAGAATCCAAACATTGGACCAAATATTATAATGACCCCGGTAAATTCGTTACTATCCCGGCATATGAATGGACCCAAGCCCGGATTCCGCTCGGTGATGGCCATATCAATGTATATTTCAATAATGAAGATAACATTATCTATCCCATTCGCGACCCGGAAACCAAAACCGCGGCCGGGTTATTCTCAGCATTAGAACCGCTCAATGCGCTCGGATTCCCGCATCATATCGGTTGGACGGGAATCAATTGGGATGCGCATAATCCGAAAGTCCAGACCTGTATCGAAATCGTCTCCAATCATGGGGCTTATGAATATATGGGTAACGAACCGATAAAACATCGGGGCGGTATCCCCGGCTGTTTCATTCAAGATGGGCTGGCGAAAGGATTAAAATTCGGAATCATCGGTGGCAGCGATGGCCATGGATTATTATGGCAGCATGGGGTTGGATATAAACGCGATACCTGGCGTGCCGGCTGGTCTGGAATATTAGCGAAATCATTGACCCGGGAAGGGATTCTTGATGCCTATCGGAATCGGAGAACCTATGCGACCACCGGCGAAAAGATACTGGTCGATTTCCAGGCAGATAACCATGTACTGGGAGAAGAATATTCAACCAACACTGCACCGGAGTTTTCGATTCATGTTAAAGGAACCAATTTACTTCACTATGTTTATCTGATACGGAATAACGAAGTGATTCAAACTAACGGTGGAGATAGTTACGAAGCCCGATTTAAGTTTACCGATACTAAAATACCAAAAGGAACGAACTGGTATTATCTCCGGGTATTGCAGCGCGATGGAAGTATGGCTTGGTCAAGCCCGATCTGGATAACTTATCAGCCGGAAAAATCACCTACTCCAGAAACCAAACAATTCGGATTATAACAACCATATAAAGGGTATCTCAAATGCTGCGGTATCGAATTATACCGACTTTCGGGATACCCTTATTAAATCGCTGATATAGCAGTCGTTCTTTCTATTTCCGACCTATTTTCCTACTCTGTTATAGTCTTGGCAAGAAGGGAAAAAGGCTTTTTTTAAATTCAATTCCGCTTGATTTTATAATCCTCCCCTAAAAAGCTGATTTTGTCTTAAATTTTATTGACAAGATTACCGGTTTGCGCTACAGTATCGTATGAAATATTAATCATATTTTGGGGTATTCGTTATGCGATATGCGAAACCCGCTACTATATCAAAAAAAATGTATTTTACCCGAAGGGAATAATATCATCTCGTTCGGGTTTTTTATTTTTATTATTGAAAGGAGGGAAGAAACATGAATTTAAATAAACTTAATATCTTACTTTGTGGAATGTTGATATTACTCTTCATTGGACTACAGATAGCAAATGCGGTTCCGGCTAATGGAGTCTTTAGCGAATACCAGCAGCCGGATGGAACCAAGTTTACTGCGAAGTTGCTGGGTGATGAATGGTATTCCTGGCATGAGACCGCTGAAGGATATACCATCATACAAGATAGAAATGATGGATTCTGGAAATACGCTGTTCAGGATACACAAGGTTTCCTGCAACCGGGAGCATATCGAGTAGGAGTAGATAATCCTACCCAATTGGGCCTGATGAAAAAAGTGCAAGCAAGTAAAGCAGTGATTCGCACGATACGACAACGGCAATATCTTGGATTGGGAATCACCGCTGAAAAAGGAGCTACGATTACCGAGTCAACGTTATTTGAAGAGCCACAGCCGGGTGAACCACCGCGGGTACAGGTGACTCCTAAAGGTAATGTTAAGAATCTGGTAATCCTCTGCAGTTTTTCAGACCATGATACGACTAAATATCTACCGGCAGTAGCCTATGATTCATTATTCAATACCGTTGGATACAATTTTGATGCTGCTGTAGGATCGGTTAGAGATTATTATGTAGAGAATTCATATGGACAACTCACTATTTTAAGCACTATTGCTTATAACACCTGGATACCTTTACCGCATACCGAATTGTTTTATGGTGGGAACGATGCTTATGGCAACGACTCGAATGCCCGGCAGATGATTAGTGATGCATTAGCGGCAATCGATCCCTATATCGATTTCTCATTATACGATGTTGATGGTGATGGATATGTTGATTCGATAACATTCATCCATTCCGGTTATGATGAAGCATATAGCGGTAACCCAAGCAGTTGCATCTGGTCCCATAAATGGTCGTTAAGCTCACCTTATGTTACCGGTGAAGGAGTTCGGGTCAGTTATTACCATACCGAACCGGCATTGAGAGGATTATATACGAGTGGAAGAAATATGGGACGAATTGGAGTTGTCTGCCACGAAACCGGCCATTTCTTTGGTCTTCCTGACCTCTATGATACCGATGGTGCAACCGGAGGAAGTGGTCAAGGAGCCGGTGCCTGGAGTTTGATGGCAAGTGGGTCATGGGGCGCAAATGGGAGCAGTTATCCGGAACGACCGACGCATTTTGATGCCTGGTGTAAATTCCAGCTCGGATGGTTGAATCCAACGATACTACATACGAAAACCGGTCAATTGGTAACGCGGGTTGAAACCAATAAATCTTTAGGGAAAGTGACTGAAGGATTACCTCTTTCACAATATTACCTATTAGAAAACCGGCAGACCTATGGATTCGATACTCAACTCCTTGGTAACGGCGGTTTGCTTATCTGGCATATCGACGATGCCTCGAAAGATAATAATACGCTAAACAACTATATGGTCGCATTAGAAGAAGCGGACGGGAATCTGAGTCTTCAGGGTTCAACACGAGCTCAAACTGGTGACCCATATCCCGGCAGTTCGGCAAATACTACCTTTAGCCCATATAGTAATCCAAGTACCTACTCTAATCCAATCGGCAGTGGAACCACCAGTTATATTTCGGTCTTAAACATTTCTACTTCAGCCTCCGGTGCCTTGTTTAACCTCCGGACGTTAGTCCCGACGATGGATAACCCTTCCGATAATACCACCGGGTCATATACCGTTAGCTGGAGTACTTCAGTTAATGCAACCCAATATATGCTGGCTGAAGGGTCAAGTATCATGGGATCAACCTATACTGATGGTGCAGAAAGCGAAACCCAATTCCGGGAAGATTGGACCAAACTCGGTGATTTCCGGAAAACAAATCAGAATTCGAGTGCCGGTTCTTATTCGTATTTAGCGCGATGGTGCGACGATCCGGCATCGAGTGGCGGTTGGACGATATGGAATTCTGATGATCAGTTTCTAACCTTGAACCAGCCATTCTTGGTTACCTCAACTACACAGGTTACTTTTAAAACGCGATATTATTTACAAACCGTTGCGGTTCCTTGGCAACGAGCTTATTTGCAGGTTCGTCGTGCGACGGAAGATACTTGGAACACTATTAGTACTTTCCGGGGAGACGTTACTTCCAGCTGGGCTTCAGTAACTATTGGCTCATCACTCTTTTCCGGTTTCTCAGGAACCACTTGCTACTTACGGTTTGCGGCGATAAATCATTCGGGTGCGATTTACTCTTATTATACGACAACCTCTAACTGGCCTTGGAACGGATTTGCATTTGATGAATTTGCGATTAACAATGCCGGTTTCGCAACGTTCAGTTGGTCAACATTAGCAAGCAATATCGTTTCAACCTCGACTACTATTTCGGGGAAAACGGTAGGAACCTATGCCTATAAAGTTGCCGGATATGCAAATTCTACATGGCAGAACTGGAGTAATATTGAAGATGTAACCGTAAGCTTCTCCAGCACAACAGTGTTCACTGCGCCGGGTATGATTTTCTCGGCAACGGAATGGGAAGCGACCGGATTCAATAACGGTCGAAGAATGGTACGCGATGCCAACGGATATTTCCATGCGTTCTGGCATAGTCAAACGACCTTGGTAGCGCCATCCGGATTCGGTAGCCAAATCTATTATTCTTATACGACAGTCGCTGCGAACGAACCGCCGTCAATGGCATTCCAAGGAGCTTGGGTAACACCAATCAATATGACGCAGTTGTTGAATAATCTCGACAACCGGTATCCGTCAGTTGCTATCGGTTATGATACCTATGACGGAATCTGGTCTTCACCAACCGCAAACGTCTTGCATATCGTCTGGCAGGCAAATACGACCGGAATGAGTATCGGCCGGTACGATATTCTTTATGCACGGATTACTGTAACTAATCCGCCGACTGTTCCGGCTTCATGGACTTGGCCGCGAGTTATCAATTTATCGAATACTACAACCGACTCGCTGGTACCTGCAATTGCAATTAATCAGCATGGCGGAGTAGGAAATCAGCATCTCCATGTGGTCTGGCAGGAAGAAGATTATAATGGGACAGTAGCGCCTGGTGAAGATACCTGGTTCAGTGATATTCTCTACCGACGGAGTAATAATAGCGGTGCGACTTGGAGCGCTATTCAGAACTTAAGTAATTCGGCGATGAACTCCCAAATGCCATCGATATCCTGTATCCTCGACCAATACACCGGTAATCCCGCGCAGACCGGTAGAAATGAATTTGGATATAATTCCAATGATGTGCATGTGGTATATAACGAAGATTTCGGTCCTGGGTTCATTCATATATTCTATCTACGAAGTCCTGATAATGGAGTAACCTGGAACCCGCGGATAGACGTATCCACCTCAGCCGGTGGCATGAGTTCGGTAACTGATGCATACCCGAATATCGCCATTGATATGCTGGATAATCCGCATATTGTTTTCATGCGGAATAATATTGTGCAAGCAGAACCGTTACGAAGTATAGGTACAACTTATTTAGCTGGATTTAATCCAACTCAGGTTCGGTCATTCCCGGGTCCGGATGTTGGAATGTATGGCGCGCTAATGAATATGATTGTTTATGCATATTCAACCAGCACCAGTGCCAGCGTACCATGGGATTGGCATGAATTAGCATATACTTATGACTGCGAATTTCCCACCGTTGCGCTAGATCGATTCCAGCATGTTAATGTTAATTGGCAGGAATTTAACTATACCGATTATGAGATTATGCGTAAAACACGATTGAATCTCTGGCCGCCACCGCCAACATTCCCGATTTTACTGCAGATGTATAGTCCATCATGGAGTGCTGCTACGAGTGATAGTAATGATTCCGCTAACGATGACCTATTCCCGAATTTGGCACATAAAAAGGTCGCGTTCTATCGCTCAGGAACGAATTATAATCAGGAATTTATCACTCCCGGTTATGATGAAGTCTGGACGAAAATCATGGGGCATGGCGAATCGGGAGCTATCTCCGGATTAACGGCAATCATGCAAGATGGAAATATGCGATATTTCAATCCTGCGACGGTTCCAGTTGAGCTATCTCGATTCGATACTGAATTACGGTAAGCAAAATAAACAGATATTCATATCAGACCGTCCTGAATAATATAATTTAGGACGGTCTTTTTCTTCGAACTTAGTTTTGATACTCCGTTCTAGCACTCATCCATTTTTCAACTCATTTTCATTTATATAACTGCCAGGGGCAAGGTTCGACTTTTGTCGGAGGAAGAACTATATCAGCTAATTCTGTTATTGTTGTTAGCGCTAGTTGTGTCATCTTCGTTACAAATTCCGGTTTTAGCGTATCCAGATAATCGCCCCGGGTATGATAATTAGTATTTTTCGGTCGATAGCTATCGTTTAACCATTCGATATTAAACATTGCCGGATACCCATATTTCCAAAATGCACCATGATCACTATACCAGATATTCGAATCGATTACTTTTAAAACAGTATTCAAGCCGATATGATAAACGGTGTTATTAGCAACCATAACATCTACAATCCATTCCGAAGTAGTATTCCCAATACTCATCGCTGTATTCGGATCAGACCAATCCCAGCCAATCATATCGAGATTAATAACTCCAAAAATACTATCGCTATTATAAAATGCGGTGCTGGCATAGGCATAAGCGCCACTCCATCCATATCCCATCTGCTCTTCGGCTCCAAATGTTATATATTTTATCGGGTATCGAGTAGTAACCGAACTCAACAATCGTGCTATTTCGAGCACGGCTGAAGTACCGCTAGCATTGTCATCCGCTCCCGGTGCCGGGATATGTAATGGAGTTACATTGCTATACGAATCATAATGAGCGCTTAGAATATAGTAGCCGGAAGTATCCATTCCTGGCTGTACTGCGATAATATTATGTAATAGATATCCGTTATGTAGGAAATATTGCATTTCAACATTCAAACCAAAAGATTGGAATGTAGTAGCGATATATTCCGCTTTCGATGCCCATAAGGTGGTATAAAAAGAATAGCGTGACCCATACCGGTCCCAACCTGCAACGGTATCGTTATCCTGCAGAACCAGGATATGCGAACTTAAATTACTCCAAGAAACTTGATTGACTAACGATTGGATAATCTGTCGTTTCTGAGGTGATGCTCCAGCCGGGTTAGGTGGAATTATCCAGGGTAAAACAGTCCTTCCATCAAGGTTAAGAATTTCATATCCTAACTCTTTTAAGGTATTGATATTAGTCAGTTTGGTCTTTACCAGATAAGTTCCGGGTTGAAGCTCTTCGATCAAGCCGTACCGAGACAAAGTTACTCGATCAGTTTGTCGCTGGGCTCGATATTCGATAATCGATTTACTTCTATTGGGAATAAATGATTGAATGAGATATAATGCCGTATTCGGTTCTAGTTGAATATCGAGTGGCTTTATTTGATATCCATTATTATGCAGCCATTTTTCCTGTTCTGGAGAAATAACCGCAATGATTTTATCGGTTTGATAATACAAAATCTTAATACCGAATTGATCTACTTCTTTTAATTGATTATCAGTATCATAATCAATAATAACGAATTGGTTAACTTGTGTAGACTGAGAAAATACACTTACCGTACTGGCAACCAAAATACCGGATAATAATATGCCGCATATTATAAACCGTAGGAAATGAATGGGATTCATTAAATAATAACGGTTCGGTATATAAAATAGCTTATCTAACCATTTAATCATATTATTAGTCAATCCACCTTAGGCGGATTAATTATGGATAGAGCTGCCAATGTATCGGTCGAACTGCAGTCGGAGTTAATATAATACCAGCTAGTTCAGCGATAGTTGCTAAACTGAGTCGCGTCATTTTGGTTAATAAGGGAAGATTTAAAGTGGCTAAAGTATCATTCACAGTATGATAATATGGATTTGATGGATAGTAGTGTTCGATTCCTAAAATTGCAGGATATCCTTTATTCCAAAATGGACTATGGTCACTCTGCCATATACTGGCATCGATAATTTTCCGAATAGTATCGATACCAATATTATAGGTACTATTATTAGCAATCATCGCATCAACCAACCATTCTGATGCCGGATTCCCAATAATATCTTTTGACAATGAACTCGATTCATAGGCTATCATATCCAGATTAATCACACCAAAAATACTGTCTCCGGCATAATACGCTTGATTTGCACAAGTTACGCTGCCGATTAAACCTTGTTCTTCAGCACCGAATGCAATATATCGAATCGGATACCTAAACTGTTGCTGGCTTAGAATTCGGGCAACTTCCAGTATCGCAGCGGTCCCACTAGCATTATCATCAGCACCGGGAGCCGGACCACCCACACTGGCTAATCCACTTATCGAATCGCAATGCGCGCAGATGATATAATATCCGGAAGTATCAGATCCATTTTGGATGGCAACGACATTCCGCAAATTGGTATATCCGCTATAAGTAAAATACTCGTAATCCGCAGTTAATCCATACGATTGGAAGGCATTTAAAATACTTTTGGTTTTTGGGAACCATCGTGCGGTGTTTAATGTATATCGAGAGCCGAGTGCATCCCAGCCGCTAATAGTATCATTATTTTGTAGGCTTAATATCTGGGTACTCAATTTACTCCAAGAAACCTGATTTACCAAGGATTGGATTACCTGATATTCAGATAAAGATACCGCTTTTCGTTCGGACCCTGG
>JBHGBB010000101.1:0-13739 GCA_041946755.1 bacterium
AAGTTGAATTATTCTCAATTTGAGAAAAATTCAACATAGAGTCTGGCAACGCGATTTTTTGAGGAATGGTATGCAATTAAAAATTAATATGTTTTATTGAAATATATAAGGTTACCCATTTGTCTTGAATTTAGCTCCGGCGGAGCTAAATTCAAATTCGGCAGGTATTAGTCTATCTCCTTCAATTTGCAGAGTAGGGGGGCAATCCACCTAAGATGTATTGAAACCTATTAACCGAGCTGAAGATGTTCAGTCCCCACCATAATTTTTAGGTTTTGTCGGAATTATAATAACGCAAAATCAAGATGATATTTAAGTAGGGATTGAATATTTTTAAGTTGATTTTAAAAAAGAAGATATTTCAGCAATCTGATTGATATTTCTGCATTTCGGAAGAGAATTGAGAAATAACCGACCATAGGATTTAGTATGCAGTCTAGGGTCGAGGATAGCGACTACTCCGATATCGGTTTTGTTTCGGATTAAGCGGCCGAACCCCTGTTTAAACATAATAATCGCTTGCGGCACCTGGAAATCATAAAACGGATTCTGGCCTTCTTCTCGAAGCCGCATGATTCGCGCTTCAACCACCGGTTCATCAGGTACATCAAATGGTAATTTCGCGATAATAACACATTGCAGCGCTTCTCCCGGAACATCGACTCCCTGCCAAAAAGTAGAAGTTCCGAACAGTACCGAATGAATATCCTTTTTGAATTCTTTTAACAACCGTTCTCTACCAGCATCGCCTTGCCGGAATAATTTGAATTGCGGGAGTTGCGCTGAAATTGCGTCATAGACCAGGTCCATCATTTTATAACTGGTAAACAGCACAAACGCTTTCCCGTGAGTAGCGATTAAGATTTCTTTTATCTTTTCAATTACTTCTTGGGTATAACTGTGTGGATTAAGTCCCGGATCATTCCGACTGCGATTGGTAAACAGCAAAACGTTATTCGCATAGTCGAAAGGCGAATCTAATAATAATTCGGTTGCATGATCGAGCCCTAATCGGTCACGAAAATAGGCAAAAGACCGGTCAGTCGCTAAGGTTGCTGAAGTAAATACAATCGGCGATATCCGGTTCCATACCTTTTCCTGCATTGCAGCCCCGATATGAATCGGTGCACTCCGGCAGGTAACATTGATTCTTCTACCTCGGCTTTCCATTTCGATCCAATACACATTATCTTCCGGCTGCGGTTGCGCTAAATAGGTTTCTGCAGACCAGGCGATTTCCTGGCTTCGAACGGCATAAGCATCCAATTCGATTTTATCTTCCATATTTTCGGTATGGTCTGCCAGTTCCCGTAATTTAAATCCGAGCATTTTCATCGGGTCCTGTAAGGTATCCATAACCAAATAGGGTTTAGTCAATCGCTTTTTCAGCGGCGGTTGGCCGAGTTTGATCACCCAAGAAGTGAAAAAAGTATCGGCCGCAATCTGGGCATCAGATACCGCCTGCCGTAACTCAGCATAATCAGCATCTTTAATATGCGATAACCGGTTTAACAGCCCGCGATTAGTTCTCGGATTATAGATCGTATTGAGTAAATAATTAGTGCCAAAAGAGGATAAGGTTATACCCAGAAAATCGGTAGCTACATCTTCCAAATTATGCGCTTCATCAAAAACCAGCCCATCATATTTCGGGAATAACATTTCTTTATTCATCAGATTAGCGAAATATAAATGATGATTGACAATCAGCACCTGCGCAGCAAATTGCGCCCGGCGCGCTTTCCAATAGAAACAAATCGGATATTTAGCGCAGTTCTTGCCGGAACATAAATCGCTATACCGGCAAACACTTTCCCAGAGTTCTCCGATAATCGCAAACTCGAGTTCCGATTTTATCCCGGTCTCGGTTACCTTAACCCAATTCCCGAGTTTAGTACATTGTTTCGCTGCTCGAGGGTCAAGAAATAATCCTTTCATCATGGTTTGGTCAAACCTTCGAAGACAAAGATAATTCTGCTGTCCTAAACAGAGTTCAGTTTTAAATTCGAGTCCTAATGCATCCCGGATTGCCGGTAGGTCTTTCTCTAATAGCTGATATTGTAAGGTTTTGGTATAGGTTGAAATAACCACTCGTTTCTTGGTATCTAACGCCCAGAGAACTAATGGTATCAAATAGGCTAAACTTTTTCCGACTCCGGTACCAGCTTCAACTACCAGATGCTCGTTTTTTAGCACCGCTTGTTCGACCCGTTCGGCCATAGCGATCTGCTCTTGCCGATGCTCATAATTGGGCATTTTCTGGGAGAGTAAGCCAGTTGGTGAGAAAATATCGGTTAACTTCATAATACGTTAGAGAATAAACTTATTCTTAATGTCAAATGTCAAAATCCAATCCGCCTAAGGCGGACAAATCAATACTAAATGATTTAATGCCAAATGCCAAATTTGATATTTGAAATTGGACATTGGATATTTATTTAGCATTTAACCTTTGGCATTTGACATTAACGGATTATTTTATTTTGCATGACCATCTTGGCTAGAAGCTGCTTCGCTTTATATAGCGCTTTCCCCCGGTGGCTGACCGAAGCTTTCTCTTCTCGGGTTAATTCCGCGAACGTTTTGTTTAAAGGGGGATAATAGAATACTGGGTCGAACCCGAATCCATGGTTTCCGTTAGGTTTAAATGCGATAATTCCTTCGCAGGTCTCTTGTACTGACTCAAGTATACCATCTGGAGTAGCGATAGCGATAGCGCAAACGAACCGGGCTTGCCGGTTCTCGATGGCGACATCTTTCATTTCTTCCAGCAACTTCAGATTTCGCTCTTGATCAGTTTTTGCATATCGGGCAGACATCACTCCCGGTCGGTTATGCAATGCGAGCACTTCTAATCCCGAATCATCCGCTAATGTTAAACAACCGGTTAGTTGAGCAACGGTAGTCGCTTTAATCGTTGCATTCTCAATAAATGTGTTACCGGTTTCAGGAATATCCCCGATATTGGGATAGTTCACTAGGGTTTGAAGTTCAAAATCCAATCCTTGAACCAATTCTTTTATTTCAGCTAATTTCCCGGGATTTTTGGTAGCAATGACTAACTTCATAGAATATAAGATTACACTGATTATAAATAAAGATTACACAGATTAGACCACTTATCAGAATTAAAATCTGTGTAATCTAAAAAATATCTGTGTAATCACTTTTGTAGCGATTGTTTCTGCATGTCGATTAATTTCTTGATCCCGGACTGCGCGAGAAGGATTAATTCATTGAGTTCTTCTTGCGAGAAAGGTTTGCGTTCGGCAGTACCTTGTACTTCGATAAATTTACCGCTTCCGGTTATAACGATATTCATATCGACTTCAGCGACTACATCCTCTTCATAGGACAAATCCAGCATTCGAGTACCATTGATAATTCCAACACTGGTTGCCGCGACATGATCGATAATCGGCGATCGGGATATCTTCCCGGATTTGACCAGATGATTTACCGCATCGACTAACGCGATATATGACCCGGTAATCGATGCGGTACGAGTCCCACCATCAGCTTGGATGACATCGCAATCGATCCAAATCGTTCTTGGCCCTAACGCAATCAAATCCGTTACCGCTCGTAAAGATCGGCCGATAAGCCGCTGGATTTCATGGGTTCGACCGCTGGATTTACCTTTTGCAGCATCCCGAATCAACCGGACTTTAGTCGACCGGGGTAACATGCCGTATTCAGCAGTAACCCAGCCTTGCCCGGTATTAATCAAATGCTGCGGTACTTTATCTTCGGTACTAGCGCTGCAAACGACCCGGGTATCCCCAATTTCGATCAGCACCGACCCTTCAGCATATTTCAGGAAATTCCGGGTGATTTTCACCGGGCGAAGTTCATGTTCTTTCCTACCATCAATACGTATACTCACAATGTTACCTCCTACACCAGATTTAATATACTTAAATCGATATTTAGAGTATACTCTATCGTAGGATAGATATATCTGTCAATAATAATACGTAAAAATTTATATAGACCAATCCCTGCAGGTCAAGGTAAAATAAAAAGGAACCATAACTGAGCTAAATACGTCTGTATAAAGGGATAGAAATGGATGCAGTCGAGTTAGAATTGGTTCAGCGAGCGAAAAAAGGAGAGCTTGCTGCATTTGAGCAATTATTCTATCGATACCAAAAGCGGATCTATAGTTTTATTCTGCAGATGGTACTGGATAAAGATGATACTGCGGAATTGACGCAAGATACGTTTATTCGAGCATATCATTCGCTTAGCTCGCTGAAATCGGATGAAGCGTTTAGCAGTTGGCTTTACCGGATAGCGGTAAATTTAGTTCGAGATAAGATGCGGAAGTTCTCTCCGGATATTGAAAGTATCGATGAACCATATACCGATCAAGAAGGGGTAGAGTTTAAAAGTGATATTGCTGATTGGTCTGCTAATCCAAGAGAAGTAACATTGCAATCGGAATTACAGGATAAAATACAAACCGCTATATCGAGTTTACCGAAACTACAGCGGGAAGCAATAATCCTGTATCATATAGAAGAAATGGATATCGAGCAGATCAGTATGATACTCGGGGTTCCGAGCGGGACAGTAAAATCCAGATTAGCGCGAGCGCGAGATATATTACGCATTAAACTTAAACCGTATGTTTCTTCTTAAATGAGGAGATAATTATGCCATGCCATGAGGTAAAAGGATTATTATCGGATTATATCGTCGATAATGTTGATAGTTCAGTTCGACAGACTATAGCATCGCATATTGCCGGATGTCCGGAATGTGCCCGGGAATTACAAGCGTTACAACGGACAGCATTTCTGGTTAATACGATTCCATTAACCGAACCACCAGCCGGATTATGGAATAAAATAGCACCACACCTTGCTGAATATAAACAAAAGAAAATCGGTTCTAGCTTCGTCTGGTGGAATCGGTTCGAATGGCTGAAATTGAAACCAATCCCGGTTTTCGCGTCAGCGATTATCATCTGCCTGATTATCGGTGGTTTATGGTGGCAGCATGGTTCGATTATCACTCCCAAACCGATGCAGACTAAAATCCAGCCTAAAGCAAATGAGGATTCGATAGAACTGTATGCTGCCCAGCATAATGCAGCTACTTTGGAAGATCCGGCAACTGATAAAAACAGTGCTGCCTTGTTATTGGTTAGCGCTGAAGAAATAAATTGAAAATAAATACGCTATGATCGCTTCGATATTTAAAAGAACTATTCTATTTATTAGCTTCATCATAATCGTGAATGTTTCGTTTGCCTTCAGTCCAGACCAATTGTTAAAACAAGCTTGGGATAAAGAAGGGACGATTAGTCTATTCGGTCGTATGAGTTCACAAGGATATTTCGGCGACCGCAAGGTATTATCAGAAGTAGAACTGTTTTGGTTACCACCGAAAAAAATCAGACGGGAGTTTATTTCACAAAAAGAATTACGATTAGTACTGGTATCCGATGAAACGAGCGAATGGCGATATTTCCCAAAACGAAATATGATTGTATTCTCTCCGATGCCCCCAGAATCGAAAATAACGCCTGAACGATGGAATTTGATCCAAAAGAACTATGCAATTAAGTATTTGGGAACACAGCCGATCCTAACTCGTTCGGCAGCGGTGATTAATATCGAATCCAAAAATGGGCATAATCCATCCCGTAAATTATGGATTGATTTACAACAGCCGGTTATTCTTAAATCGGAACAGTATAATAGTGATACCCAATTAGTATCATCCAGCTATTTTACCGAATTATCGTTTAAGAAAAGAATCGATCCAAAACTGTTTGCTATTCCAACTTCAGCAAGAATAGTCAGGCGGTCGGAGACGATGCATCATCGATATACTTTAGAAGAAGGTAGAAAAATCATCCATTTTTCTCTGAAGACGGCTACTTATTTACCGGCAGGATATATTGTTGATGGATGCTATACTTGGCAGCAGCGAGACCAATCTGGACCGGCCTCAATTCAATTACGGTATACCGATGGGTTGAACACCATCTCGATTTTTGAACACCTAAAACAAGACGAAACTGCGGTGGAAAACAGAGCAAATCAGCGATGGTATAATCGCGATAGCAGTCAACGATGGCGATCGAATGAACCTAATCAGGAACGAAATAGACGCGGTGGACGTGCATCCGATTCCAGAAGTAGAGAAGATGCTTCTATGACCAGACCACAGGGGAAAATGGTTCGTATCGATAAAGATAACATCCAATGTGTTATTTTTGGTGATCTTCCGCAATCCGAATTACAGAAAATCGCTCAATCCCTACATTGACACAATCCGCACTTCGGTTTATCATATATATTCAAAAATAAAACGGTGCGGGAGTAGTTCAGTTGGTAGAACACCAGCCTTCCAAGTTGGTCGTCGCGGGTTCGACCCCCGTCTCCCGCTCCATAGAAACCATTCGCAGATTAGCACTGATTAGAAGATACCGAGTAGCACAGATACGATAGATCATCTGCGCTACTCTTGCATCTTTCCATCGTGTGATAATCTGTGTTTTTTATTTATGAAAGTAGTTATCAGCTATCCTCCGTTAACCACCAAAGGACATCCTACTTTAGGACAAAATCGGCAATTCCAGTGGTTTCATCATCCGTCATATATCTATCCAATGGTACCAGCTTCAGCGGCAACGTTACTGGCGAAACAAGGTTGTGAAGTTATCTGGAATGATGCGATTGCTGAAGAATGGGAATATCCGCAGTATCTGAAGTTTATGGAAGATACCAAACCGGATTTAGTCGCAATTGAAACGAAAACTCCTACCGTTAAACAATATTGGCGAATTATCGGTGAACTGAAAGATAAACTACCAGAAACCAAATTCGTTTTGATGGGCGACCATGTTACTGCTTTACCGGAAGAGACCATGCAGAATTCGGTGGTTGATTTCGCGATTACCGGCGGTGATTTCGATTTTCTATTGCTTTCTATAGTAGACCATCTTCGGGATAATTCCCCATTATCACCCGGAATATGGTATCGGAAGAACGGGCAGATCCTTAACACCGGCAAATTCACATTAAGCGGTAGCCTGGATGCTTTGCCGTTAATCGACCGCGATTTAACCAAATGGCAGATGTATGGCGAGAAAATATATCGGAGAACACCGTTTACTTATACCATGGCAGGCCGGGATTGTCCCTGGCATCGATGTACCTTCTGCAGTTGGACCACCACATTCCCGAATTTTAGGGTTCGGTCGGTAGAATCGGTTTTAGAAGAAATCGGAATCTTAATTGAAAAATATGGGATTCGGGAGATATTTGATGATACCGGTACATTCCCCGGCGGTGGTTGGTTAGACCGATTTTGTAATGGCATGATAGAACGAGGGTATAACCAAAAAATTCTATTCTCCTGCAACTTCAGGTTCGATTATATCAATCCTGAACGAGCGAAATTAATGAAAAAAGCCGGATTCCGGCTAATGAAAATGGGATTGGAATCTGGAAATCAATCCACTTTAGATCGGTTGGATAAAGGGATTAAAATAGCGGATATCGAGAATGGATGCCGGATTGCTAAAGAAGCCGGATTGGAAGTGCATCTAACTATCATGGTCGGGTATCCCTGGGAAACTCGGAAAGATGCGGAAACCACCTTAGCGTTAGCGAAAAAGCTCATGATTAACGGTTGGGCAGATATGCTGCAAGCGACGGTAACTATCCCTTATCCGGGAACACCGCTATATCAACAAGCAGTAGAAAACAATTGGTTCCGGATAGACCCGAAGGATTATGAACGGTTCGATATGACTGAACCGATATTTAAAACCCCGGATATGACTCCTGAAGAAGTGATGGCGATCTGCGATAATATCTACAAATTGTTTTTATCTCCGAAATATGTTGCCCGATATATTGCCAGTATTAGGAGTACCGATGATTTGAAGTTTATCGGCCGGGGAGTTCGAGCGGTACTCGGCCATCTAAAAGATTTTAAACGGCAACCGAAATCCACCACTAAATGCTAACCACCTGGAATTTCAAGTAACCGAAGTTGGTTCCTGATTTGGTTTAATCGATTCCAATACTTTTTCGACAAACTGTTGTTCCGGCAGTGCGCCTTCAAACTCAAACGTCTCATTAATAATTATTTTAGGTACTCCCATAACCTTATATTTCTGAACGAGGGTAGGGAACTCTTGCGCTTCGATCATCGAACTAGTAATCATATCCCATTCAAACGCAAATTGGTGAGCTATATGCACCGCCATTGGACAATATGGGCAAGTTAACGTTGCAAAAACTTGGATGTTTATCGGATGTGCGATTGACCGAAGTTTCAACCTTGTTTCCGGCATGAGACCGGAATCGCGAGTTGAGACCATTAAAATAGTATCGATAAACGAAGTAAATTCATAACCTGCCGGGACGCCATAGAATCGAATCCCATAATCTTTATCACCAACGACAGCAATCGCCGGGATTTTATCGATATGATACTGCTTAACCTTTTCCGGGTCTTTCTGGAAATCATATATTTCTACTTTAAGTTTATCTGATTGAGCGCTGATATCTTGAATAAGCTCTCTGGTTTCTTTACAGAAGAGACATTCGATTTCTTGGCTGAACATGATTAAGGTTACCGGATTAGTTAATTTCTGGAATACTTGTTTGACTTGCTCAAGGACTTGACCTTCCAATAGTGGCATAGAAATGAACCTCCTTTGTTAATGCTGTTGCAACAGGTATTCATAAGCGGATAATGCCGATTTCGACCCTTCACCGGCGGCAATAATGATTTGTTTATCCGGTACATTGGTTACATCACCAGCAGCAAATAAGCCTGGAATGTTAGTATTACATTTGGCATCGACAATGATTTCTTTCCCCTGATTAAGCGCTACTAGATGAGCAACTAATTCCGAATTGGGCTCTAGTCCGATTTCGATAAATACTCCGGTAACTTTAATTTCTTTTTCAGTATTATCTTTCAAAGACTTGAGTTTTATTCCGGAAACTTCATTTACACCGTTAATTTGAGTAACGATATATTCGGGTAAAGGAGTAACCTTATCAGCATAGAGTGCTTTTTCTAAGAGCACCTTGTCTGCATGCCAGTTCGCAGTTTTATTGATTAAATAGATATGATGAGCGGGGACTTTTAATAAATCGATTACGGCCTGCAATCCGGAATTACCTCCTCCAACCACGGCAACATCTTTATTCAGAAACAAGGGTGCATCGCAGGTAGCGCAAAATCCTACTCCATGCCCGACCAGTTCTTTTTCACCGGGAACATTTAGGAATCGGTATCTTTTTCCGGAAGCATAAATCACGGTTCTGCTTTGGTAAATGATATTTGATTCCAGAGTAATCCGGAAGATGTTATTATTTAGATCAAGTTTGGTAGCGTTGTTACCGAGAATTAGCGGTAATCCGAATTGATTAACCTGGTCGGCGAATTTGGTTGAAAGTTCCATTCCGGAAATATAGCGATACCCCAGATAATTCTCGATATCTGAGGTCCAGAGCAGCTGCCCGCCAACATCTTTACTGATCAGAAGGGTATCAATCCGTTTCCGGGCGGCATAAACCGCAGCGGTCATTCCTGCAGGACCGCCGCCTAGAATAATCAAATCATAGAGATGGTTCGGGTCTGCCGGAACAAGTTTAACTTCTTTTTCAGGAGCTAATGGTAGATTAAGCTTTAATTCAAGCATAATGAATTAGAGAACAGATATAATTCAGGTATACTCATGGCGATAATCTATTTCTTTTCATTAACTTCAATCGCAAAATCCGGACATCGAATGGCACAGAGCATACAACCGATACAATCCTGCGGTCGGGCAGTAATCGGTTTTGCGGTAAGGTTATCGGTATCGTATACTTTAGTTGGGCAGAATGCGATACAGATCCCACACGCCTTGCACCATGAAAGATTAACTTCGATCTTGAACTCTTTTTTCTGACGTTTTGGTTTTACTTCTGGAGCGGTTTTATCATTTGGCATAAGGTATTCCAATAAAAAAAGCTGAAAATAGATATTTACTTTCAGCTTTTATTGTAGCGGAATTTGAGGAAATTTAAAACTAGTTATTACTTTTTTTCCTCTTTTTCCTTGATATCTTTCGGACAACCGCACGCGGAGTCGTTTTGTGAACTCCCTCAACCATATTTCCGGGAGAACCAAGCCCAGCCTACGAAAATCAGAATTAAGATTACTATGGTTCCAAGTGTTTCCATATTAAGCCACCGATTTATCGATAATATTTCTTAAGATAGCTTCCAGCTCCTCGGCAAAATTATTCAATCCTTTATCCGGGAAAAATTCAATCATCGCGGTAGGAAGCATCGTTGATATGGTGGTAATCCCCTTTTCATGCCAGATGACTATCGGGCAAGGCATCATTAACCCGATTAAGCGGTCGGCATCGAGTGCTTGCTTGGCAAATTTCACATTACAGACTTCGATAATCTTATAGGGGATAAACTCGAATCCTTTTTCAGCAAAAGTTTGCTGTACATTATGGGTATGCAGAATGCGTAATCCGTGTTCCGCGATGTTTTTCTCTAACTCAGTTACGATTTCATCGAACGATTTTGAAGTGGTTTTAGTATAATAGAACATAATCAAATAAATCTCTCGAAATTATCGACTCTCTCTCAGTAATAAATTATATAGCAGAATTCAGCCTCCGGCTGAATAAGCGATTACACCCTTCAGCCACCGCTCGGTTTACAGCTCGATTTGTTCAACGCATTCCAACCATGCCGGCTGCTTTTTATCTGATTATTAGTAGCGAAATTGGATAATATCCGCCGGGTACGTTTACTCTTACAACTCGGACATGGAATCGGTTTAAATCGATCTTGTGCAGAAACCAACTCGGTAAATGTTGCACCGCATTCGATGCAATTATATTCATATAATGGCATAGTTATTCTCCTTTATATAAATTTAGACGCATTATCGGAAGAAAGGATTCATAAGATAGCAGATTAAGCATTTGTCTATGAATCCATTATAAAACTTTAACGTCTATTACTGTTCAATAAGGAGAATATTTTATGCCGCCATATAAAAAGATTTTAAGCAGTAGAAGTAAAAAACAGTATCTTATGGCGATTCTTTTTATTGGATTATTAATCGCTGCCTGGCAATATCCGGTATTAGGTTATTTTATTCCTGCATGTATGGTTTTAGGAATAGGATTCGCTCTTTTTAAAGGGCGGAAATGGTGCGATTGGTATTGTCCTCGCGGTAGTTTCTACGATGCTATTATAAAAGAAATCAGTCCGAAGAAGAAGATTCCGATGCTGGTCAAGACTACGGCGTTTCGTATCTTCGTTCTGACTTTCTTGATGACCGTAATGGTGATTCAGATCATCATTCGCTGGCCGGACCCTATGGCTATCGGAATGTTTTTTGTGCTCTTGTTAACTATTACCACTTTTATCGGTATCATACTATCATTAATATTTCATCAGCGGACTTGGTGCAGTTTTTGTCCGATAGGTTCAATATCCAGTTGGGTAGGGAAGAGCAAGGGGAAAAACCAGCTGGATTCGGGATTATGTACCTCATGTACGCTATGTCATAAGGTCTGTCCGGTGCAGATTGAACCGTATAAATATAAAAGTAACGGAACACAAGTGGTGAATGATGGGGATTGTCTGAAATGCGATTTATGTATTTCCGCCTGTCCGAAAAAAGCGATTACATAAGCATTCCATACCAAGTTTAACTTACCTGGATTGATTGATCGATTAGAAGGCAACTCGCTAACTTCAAGCATAAGTACCCGGATCAGATTGGCAGGCTGCCAATTTGATTTTACCTATCTATTCTCTCTACGCTATTTTGTCTTTGAATCCGTAAAATACCTGGAGTAGGATATAGGGATATCGAGTATCCCTATCTCTCTCTCCATAACAAAATCATATTCAACTTGACATTAATTCCATTATCCATCTTGAGCCTTGACGAGGGATATCGGATATCCCTCGTCCTCACCCCGGTATAAATACATTAGTGTACTATATCAAAAAAGAATCGGTTTGAAGAGATATATCTTAAACTACTATATTAGGAATTATAGCTAACTTAAATAATACCAAGTGGATATTAATGGTATTGGATATAATAATGCATTTTAGATTGGTTTCTTTTGATAGCAAATTGGAATCTCGTATTGGATAAGCCAAGAGTAGAATTATTTTCCATTTGGCAAAGAATTACAGAGGATAAAATCCTGGTTTTTATGTCTTAGATTGATAGACAGTTTTGACATCGGATAGCAAATAGCGCTAAGATAAATGGTCGAATAATTAATTCAAGAAAAAAATCGTTATGTCAGAAAAAAAGATTTTAATGCGGGGAAACGATGCGATCGGGGAGGGTGCCATTCGCGCCGGATGCCGGTTCTATGCCGGATACCCGATAACTCCCCAGAATGAACTCACCGGATATATGGCTGCTCGAATGCGGGAAGTAGGCGGAACATTTATCCAAGCAGAAAGTGAACTTGCTGCAGTGAGTATGATATTCGGTGCGTCGACTACGGGCGCGCGAGTGATGACTTCTTCCAGTAGTCCGGGAATAAGTCTGAAACAAGAAGGGATATCTTATCTTGCCGGATGCCGGTTACCTTCGGTGATTGTTAATGTGATGCGGGGCGGCCCGGGATTAGGAAATATCGCCGGCGCCCAATCGGATTATTTCCAGGCAACTAAAGGTGGCGGTCATGGCGATTACCGACTTATCGTTCTTGCCCCGAGTTCGGTTCAAGAAATGGCGGATTTTACCTACCAAGCGTTTGACCTAACCGATAAATATCGAACCCCGGTAATGATTTTAGCTGATGGTATTCTCGGTCAGATGAGTGAACCCTTAGTTTTACCTGCTATGCGGGAGTTAACCTTTCCGGAAAAAGATTGGGCATTGACCGGATGCAAAAATCGGAAACCGCGCTCAATCCAATCATTATATCTGGGCTCGGGAGTATTAGAAGAACATAATATCAAACTCCAGAATACTTACAAAGAAATCGAAAAGAACGAAGTTAGATTCAAGGATTATTTAATCAACGATGCCGAATATATAGTCGTTGCTTTCGGTTCAGTAGCCAGAATAGCGCGGGCAGCGGTAGATGTACTGCGAAAACAAGGATGTAAAGCGGGATTAGTACAACCGATAACGTTATATCCATTTCCCTATAATCATATCAATGAAGTCGCAAATAAAGCGAAAAAATTCTTAACGGTTGAAATGAATATGGGGCAAATGGTCGAAGATGTACGCATAGCGGTGTTTGGGAAAGCGCCAGTAGAATTCTATGGCCGCACCGCAGGTGGTATACCGGAAGTAGATGAGATCGTTAAAAGGATTCAATGCAAAATGTAAAATTAGCAATGTAAATTTTAAATTAAAAATGCTAAATGCTAAATTTTAATTGCGCTTTTTTATCTCTCTGTCTCTGAGACTCAGTGGCGAATTATCTATGAAAAAAGTTTTTACCAAACCGGAATCGTTAACACCAGCAAAAACTATTTATTGTGCAGGATGTGGGCATGGAATCGCACATCGGTTGATTGCTGAAGCGATCGATGAACTGGATTTCCGTGGAAAAACCATTGGCGTGGTTCCAGTAGGTTGCGCGGTGTTAGGATACGATTATTTCAATTTCGATACTACTGAAGCGGCTCATGGTAGAACCCCGGCAGTCGCGACCGGAATTAAACGGATGTTACCGCAGAATCTGGTGTTCAGTTATC
>JBHGBB010000102.1:0-13720 GCA_041946755.1 bacterium
GACATTAAGGCATTGGACATTTGAAATTTATTGGACATTGGGATTTTGGCATTTGACATTCCTTCTTTATAGGATATCAATGCGATTAACAAGAATAATATTCCAAACTATCTTCTTCCTCCTGTTCTGGTATCTGCTGGTTATGACTGCTTATCCGCTAACCTCGAAGATACCGGTAGAACTATTCCTATACCTTGACCCTTTAGCAGCAACAGCGATAACTTTATCGATTCGAGTAGTTACCCATTACGTTATTCCATCAGTCGGTACGTTGATATTAACTCTCATTTTCGGCCGATGGTTCTGCGGCTGGATATGTCCGCTTGGCAGCCATATCGATCTGGTTGACTGGTTTAAATGGAGAAAAAACGGTATCAAAATCCCTGTGGTAGGGGCGAGGCATGCCTCGTCCCGATTCTCGGGACGACTCGATGAGTCGCCCTTACTTGGGAATTTGCGGAAAGTGAAATTTTATATCTTCTTGATTTTTATTATCCTTGCAGTTCTGGGAGTGCAGATGATTTGGGTACTAGACCCAATAGTTTTGATAACCCGATCGATGTCCTTAGCGGTATATCCCTATATAAATCTCATTCTCCGGGAAACGTTTGATACCCTCTATACTATTCCGGCAATAAATAAAGTCTCTGAACCGGTATATAGTTTATTAAAACAAGGATTTCTAGCGTTCGAACAGCCGGCATATCTGAACCATCTAACTTTCGCATTAATTATCTTATTAGTTCTTGGCGCAACTATTCTAACCCCTAGATTCTGGTGCCGATATCTATGTCCACTCGGTGCAATGCTCGGTTGGTTCGGAAAATGGTCGCCAATCAAACGCCGGGTGAATCAGGAGAAATGTATCGAATGCCAGAAATGCGTTCGTCAATGCCGAACTGATGCGATTCGGGATAAAGGGAAAAGTTATCTGCCATTAGAATGCGTTGGATGTATGGATTGCGTTTCCGTCTGTCCAACAAAAGCCGTTCATTTCGGATTGCGCCCCACAGGTAAGGGCGAGGTTCCCTCGCCCGAATCGATAGGGCGGGGTAACCCCGCCCTAACCACGGGTATTTCTCGTCGCGGATTCATCTACGCTGCTGCCGGTAGTATTATCGCTGTTCCGGCACTAAAACTGAACGCCCCGAATTGGAATACCATACCAGCGCCGATCCGGCCTCCGGGGATTAAAGAAGAAGATATTTTCTTGAATAAATGCATCCGGTGCGGGGAATGTATGAAAGTATGTCCGACTAATGGATTGCAACCGACCCTACTTCAATCCGGCTGGCAAGGGGTATGGGCACCGCAATTGGTGCCTCGAATCGGGTACTGCGAATATGGCTGTAATTTATGCAGTCAGGTTTGCCCGGCAGATGCCATTGCTAAATTAACTGTTGAACAGAAACAGAAAGTGGTTATTGGGACCGCGGTGATTGATAAGAATAAATGTATCCCGTATACTCAGCCGAAAAGTTGCATGGTATGTGAAGAGATGTGTCCGGTACCGGAGAAAGCAATTGAATTTGTTGAAGTAACCGTGCAATTTAAAGGATATCCACCTACCAAAGTACTCCAGCCGTATGTGGTTAAAGAGAAATGTATCGGCTGCGGTATCTGCGAAAAACGATGCCCGATCCAAAGCTCTCCGCCAGCAATTTATGTCGTTGGCACCCGCATCCAAACTGAAACAGCGTAGTAAAACAAGATAATTTATATTTTATAATAATATTTTCTTGAGCCAACTCTGCTTAACGGGTAAAATTCTATATTTACATAATCCAGCATCAACCAGTTCTTTAACAAATGGTTCTTCAGTTAATTCCGCCCACGTCTCATCCGGAGTATCATGAAACCCTAAAATTTCTTTTCCGGAACGAATAACTTTGAAATCAATCGTATTTTTAATATATTTTTTTGTGCACCATGTGTTTATTACATGATCAAACTCTTTAGATAGATATTTTTTCCCATCGATAACCAAATACGCATTATCGCGATAATGCTCAATAATACCTTTAAAAAGAGCTGAATATTTTTTTGATATTATCCAAATATGTTTTGTTTTAGTAGCCATTATTCGTTCTCTAGGTTATTAGAATGTAATCGTTCTTAACTATAATCTTTTTAAATCAAATATGCAATTCATTTCATTTCGCAGGTAGGGGCGAGGTTATCTCGCCCGAAAACATGGGCAGGGCGACCCTGCCCCTACTCTGATTTTCATCAACTAACGATCAATGGGCTCTTTTCAATAATATCCCAATAGGTTCCCATCCATTTATATCTAGTCCAATGATTACTTCCACCTAAATTTCCTTCCCAGTCGCAATATTGAATTTTAATCATTCCTTCGTTTTCCATCTCCGCATGATATCCAAAAGAAAAACCGTTTTTATACCCAATAAGTTCCCCTTTACTACCATGATGTAAATATTCTTGCGGAATATCAGCGTCATTATAGTAGACGGTATATTTCTTTTTTAACAGGGAAAGAACTTCATTCTGCAACTCCAATGCATTCGAAGTGGTTACCGGTGAAAATAATACCCAAGCGAATTTCGCTCCCGGTCTAAAATGGACATATTCCGGGGTATTCTCGATAATTCGTTCCGCTAAAAGATGCATTTTGGTTTTTGCCGGTGGTAAAGTTTTGTTAACTACTGGCACACTCGAACAACTTGCTATTGCCAAGCACACAACTATAACTACAATAAACATGAGATAATATTTCGTTTTGAATCGTATCATTGAACCTCCAATTTGACTGAATTAAATTAGGTATAACTATACCCCGATTTTTACTAAACTGCAAGTCAATTCATCTCGCAGGTAGGGGCGAGATTCCCTCGCTTGAAAAAATGGATAGAGAGACTCTGCCCGTACTATATAAGAAACAGCAAACTACCAAAATAATTCATTAAATTGGCTAAATTTATGTATACCATTGAAAATATTTGGGTTATATTATTTACCGGCTCTTTATCTATGGGATATCGGGAAAACAGCTAAAAAAGAGACCGGACGAGGGATATCGGATATCCCTCGTCCTCACCCCCTAAATATACCCTACCCGAACCCGAAATAAAGATGAACGAGATATTATCTCGTTCATCCTAAGTTCGCTATTTTAAAAAGTAGACACTCTGGTTTTCTTGCGCAAGGCAAGTTTTGAATGGTATACTTTAAAGTTCTGAATTTACGTAAGGCTTCAATCCGCCTAAGGTGGATTGAAGCCATGGTATTTAACAAGGATTTGATAAATCCATCCGCCTTAGGCGGACTACTCCATTAAAAATCAAATGTTTATAGAACCGATACAAGCGGTAGTTCGATATCGAGCGTTAATCAATAGTCTGGTCATCCGGGAACTTAAATCCCGGTATCGGGGAACCTTCCTTGGATTCCTCTGGTCGTTTATGAACCCGCTCTTATTAATGCTGGTATATTCTTTCGTTTTCTATGTATATATGCGGGTGGAGATGCCGAACTATACCGCGTTTCTGCTATGTGGTTTATTGCCCTGGATATGGTTCTCGACCTCATTATCGGAATCAACTACTTCGATTATCAATAATGCCGGGTTGATTCGGAAAGTATATCTGGCTTCTGAAGTCTTCCCAACCATCCATGTTTTATCGAATCTATTTAATTTCCTATTAAGTCTGCCGATATTATTTATTTTTCTGGCGTTTTTTAGAATCCAATTCACTATCGCGCTGATTGCATTACCTTTATTAATCATCTTGCAGCTTTTATTCACCTGGGGAGTAGCGCTCTTAGTCTCATCGTTAGGCACCAAATATCGAGATTTGCAGCATTTAGTCCCGAACCTGATTATGCTCTGGTTTTTTGCAACCCCGATCATATATCCAATATCGCAAATCCCGGATAAGTTTAAAGTACTCTTAGCTTGGAATCCGATGCTGCCCTTAATAACCGGATATCAGAATATCCTTTATGCCGGGATATTTCCGGATTGGCATTCGTTATTGATTTTCACCGGCATCGCGGTTTTGTTGATTCTGTTAGGAACCTATACTTTTGCATTAAGGAAAGAAAGATTTGCTGAAGAAGTTTAGTCCATAAGACAAATTCGAAAAAACCTTAACCGCAAAGCACGCAAAGTAGGCGCTAAGAACGCTAAGAAAAACAGATTTTATATTATCCTTTGCGAGCTTTGCGCAATCTTTGCGACCTTTGCGGTTAGCTTTTTATTATGAATGAAGTAATCCAATTAGAAAACATTTCCAAGAAATTCAAAATTTCTACTGAACAGGGAAAGTATACTACCCTGAAAGATGAATTTCTTCAGATATTTCGGCTAAAATCCGCGCCTCATTACCATTGGTTCTGGGCATTGGAAAAAGTGAATCTATCGATTCCGCAAGGTTCGACTATCGGAATCATCGGCAAGAATGGGTCGGGAAAAAGTACCCTACTCCGGATTATCGCGCATATCCTCCAGCCGGATACCGGAACAGTGAAAACCTCTGGCAGATTATCAGCGTTAATCGATCTGGGTGCGGGATTCCACCCGGAGTTTTCCGGTCGGGAGAATATCTATATCAATGGAATGATTCTAGGTTTAACTAAAAAAGAACTCGACCGTCAGTATGATTCGATCGTCGAATTCTCGGAGTTAAAAGAGTTTATCGATAACCCAGTTAAAACCTATTCTGCTGGGATGTATACCCGGCTAGGGTTTGCAGTTGCAGTTAATGTCGACCCGGATATCCTATTAATCGATGAGGTATTCGCAGTCGGCGATGCCTCTTTTGTCCAGAAATGCTATGCGAAATTGGAAGAATTCAAACGCCGGGGAAAAACCATCGTCTTGGTAACCCATAGCCTGGAAGCGGTAGAGAAATGGTGCGATACCGCGGTCTGGTTCCATAACGGGACTCTGATGGACCAAGGAAACCCTACCCGAATCATCGATGCCTATCAAGACCATATCGCAAAATCGGATGAAACCAGGTTATATGCTGCGCATCAGGTTCGCGCGGCTGAAATCCAAGTATCGGCTGAGTCGGTTGCAACTACTCCGGCACCGAGTACCATAATTCCGGCTGCTCCGCAACGATGGGGCGACCGGAAAGTAGAAATAACTGCGGTTAAGTTGTATGATCAAGAGCAAAAAGAACGGTATCTATTCGATTCCGGAGAATCAATGACTATCGAACTGGCATATAGAGTCCATACCCCGGTAGACCAGCCGGTGTTTGGGATCGGAATATTCAGAGAAGATGGTGTCCGCTGCTATGGAACGAACACGCATATCGAAAAATACCAAATCAAACAACTAAAAAATAATGGAATAATCCGCTGCCACATCGATGCACTTAATTTGATCGAAGGCAGCTATTATCTCGATGTTGCAATCCATTCTCCGGAAGAGTATGCTTATGATTATATCGTTCATATATTATCATTTGCGATACGGAGCCAAGTTAAAGATATCGGGATATTCCGGCCGAAACATAGCTGGCAATTCCCAGAGGGTATACTGAAGAACGAATGAATGGAAGAACTTAAGAACTAAAAAACCTAAATACCTAAAAACGGTATAATAATAACACTTATGGTACCTTCGTTTTTTGGTTCTTTAGTCCTTTCGTTAGAAACTATGAATCAGAAGCAGCCTAAAATCGAAATCGAGCCGATTATGGACCAAATTCGGCAGCAAGTTAAAAGCAACGATAAAATCGTAAACCCTTCGGTCGCACGACCTCTGGGTGAAGGAGTTCAGCCTATGACCTTAGATGAATTACGGCAGCAATTAAATGAATATTGGGATGTTAGCCAGCGCCAGTTTACTTCCCACCGGCCGATAATCGGCCCGCTGATTGTTTGGTACAAAAAGATTCTATTTAAATTGATTAAACTACCGTTATGCAATCAGTTTGAATTTAATGCATTGGTCACTCAAACCATCAACGCATTAGCTGAAGACCGGGCGAGAAAAGAGCAAATTCAGCATCTGTTTGAACGAACCGATTTCTTGTTCACCGAACTGGATAAAAAGATTGAAACGGTAGCCGCTAAATCGCAGACGGTGATTACCAAACAACAGATGAATGAGGAAACCATCTCTACTCTAAAAAACAATATACTCACTGAGCAAACCCGAGTTACAGAAATCGATGACACGGTCAAACAAATCGCAACCAGATTGCAAGAAGAACGGGAAGGGCTCGATAGTCATACCTATCATCTCTTTAACGAGAAATTCCGGGATACGGTTGATGCGATTAAGAAACGACAGCAGGTTTATCTCGATTATTTTAAAGGACGGACTAATGTTGTAGATTTAGGCTGTGGCCGCGGCGAATTTCTTGACCTCCTCCACGAGCATAATATCTCAGCTCTAGGCATCGATATAAATGAAGAAATGATAGCTGCTATCCGACAGCGGGGACTCCAAGCCCAAACCGCTAATTTACTTGATTTCTTAAATCAATCGCCGGAAAATTCCTTCGACGGTATCTTTTCTGCGCAAGTGATCGAGCATTTAACCCTACCTGATATTCGCCGGATGCTAGGATTGTGTTATCAAAAGATGCAACCAAATGGTGTGATTATTATCGAAACCTTAAATCCGTTATCATATTATAGCTATAGCCGGAATTATCTGCTTGATTTAACTCATCAGCGGCCATTGCATCCGCAAGCATTAAAATTCTTAATGCAATGCGACGGCTTCCGAAATGTCGAAATCAAGTTTACGTCATCGGTTGCTCTGGAAGAGATGATGCAAGGAATCGAAATTCCGAAGGAACTGAATCCAGAACAAGTCGTAGCGTGGGGTAAAGTTAATCTGGCACTTGCGCAATTAAATGAGCTCTTTTTCGGATGGCAAGAATATGCGGTTATCGCCGAAAAATAGTACCTAGATGAAGGAACAAAAATGGTATTGCTATCGTCTAATTCTAACTATATAAAATTAGCCATACTCAATATAGAATTGAAGACAAAATAAGTCTAATAAGGATAATAAGTTACCTATTATGCCTAAAAAGAAAATCTGTATCTGCAATGCGCAAATCCCTTTTCTCTGGGGTGGAGCGGAAATTTTGGTTGATTCATTAAAAAAGGAACTAATCCAGCGCGGATTTGACCTGGAAATCGTCCAGATACCATTCAAGTGGTATCCGAAAGAGCAACTGATTAAGAGTGCGTTCGCCTGGCGGCTGATCGATATCGCGGATTCTTGTATGGAAAAAGTCGACTTAGTTATCGGCACCAAGTTTCCGTCTTATTTAGTTAAACATCCGAATAAAATCGTTTGGTTAATCCACCAACATCGGCCGGCATATGATTTATATGGCAAGAATCCGAATCCTTATGATGCTCTTTTATCAGCAACCCATTTTAATTATACCGTTTCCGACCAGCAGATACAGGAAATGATTATTAAGATGGATAATGAAGCGTTTAAAGAATGTAAAGCGACATATACCATTTCCAAAACAGTTGCTGACCGATTACAAAAATATAATGGAATTAACGGTACGGTAATCTATCCTCCACCGCGGCATTTACCTCCACCGAAAAAGACTGGTTATGGCGATTTTATTTTCACGCTCGGAAGACTGGAAACGCTAAAACGATTCCATCTGCTGCTGGAAGCATTTCGATATGTTAAAAGTAGAGCGAAATGCGTTATTGCCGGATCCGGATTTCTCTTGAAAGAATTTAATCAGAAAATCAAAGAATATGATCTCACTGGCCGAGTGAAACTAACCGGGTTCGTTGATGATGCTGCAATTAGTAACTTTTATGCAACCTGTTTTGCAACATTCTATGCGCCGCAAGATGAAGATTATGGATATGTCACCGTCGAATCATTCCGCGCGAAAAAACCGGTGATAACGACCTCAGATGCCGGGGGAACCCTGGAATTCGTAGAGCCGAATATAACCGGGTTGGTTGCCAAACCTGATCCGGAAGAAATCGCGGCACACATCGATTCGCTCTATGAAAATAAGACCAAGTGCCGGGATATGGGCGAAACCGGGTTTAAGAAAATAATCCCGATTAATTGGGATACCGTAATTCATGAATTGACGAAAACACTATAGTAGGAGACAATTGCGGATTGCTGATTGTAGATTGCGGAATAAAAATCCGAAATCCTAAATCAGAAATCCGAAATCTGAATGCGCATCGCTTATTTTAGTCCATTTCATCCAATAAAATCTGGTATTTCGAAATATAGCGAAGATTTATTGCCCTATCTGGCGAAATACGCTGAAATCGACCTGTATATTGATGATTATCAGCCATCAAACCAGGAAATAACTTCCGCCTTCAAAGTATACCCCTATACTCGCTATTATACCCAAGTCGAGAATTACGATATCGCATTATATCATCTCGGTAATAATGCATATCATCAATACCTCTATCCGTTCACTATAACCCATCCGGGAATCGCTATTCTCCATGATTTTGTATTATTCCATCTGCTAGCCGGAATAACCTATATCAATTGGGATGTCGAAAATTTCACCCGAGATATGCAGTATAATCATGGTGAAGCTGGGCGCAAAGCCGCGGCCCGGTTTTTTACCGGTACGTTTACCGACCTGGATAAATTCATGTTTCCCATGAATAAAGAGATTATCGAATCGAGTTTGGGGGTTATCGTTCATAGCGATTATTATAACCGGCATATTAAAGAGCACTACTCTAACAAACAGGTAAAAACCATCCAGATGCATATCGGGAAAGGTGATTATCTCCATGCTAATTCCCGGGATCGGATTCGACACCAATTCGGGTTTAAACCAGATGAGTTGATTTTATCGTCATTTGGGTTCATTAGCCCAATTAAACATATCGATGTCGCCTTGCAGGCAATAGCAAGGTTGGTTAAAGAATATCCGCAACTTCGGTATGTTCTAGTAGGCGAAAGCAATCATGTCTATGATGTTTACCGCGATATCCGGAATCTGCATCTCCAGGATATAGTCCGCGTAACCGAGTTTGTCGATGAGAAAACTTATAATGATTATCTGCATATTACCGATATCGGAATAAATTTACGTTATCCGAGTGCGGGAGAAACATCATTGACGTTGCATCAATGTTTCGCTGCGGGCATACCCACTCTGGTTTCCAACTATCGGCAGTATGCCGAGTATCCGGAAGAATGCTGTTTAAAAGTCGATTTGAGTCCGAATGAAGAGGAACATCTGGTTTCGGTACTCCGCCGTCTGATTACCAATGAATCGTTGCGGAAAGAGCTTGGCGCTAATGCACAGAATTATGCGTTAAAGCATTGTACCCTTGATTTAGTGGCGAAAGAATATATGGAGTTTATCGAAAATATCGTTGAGCGACAAAAGAATGCTCCTGCTATAAATCATAATAAAAAATCGGGAAAGATATTCAATAATCTTGATTCTGAGCTGCAGAATATGCAACTATCTAAAATCCAACCTTTAATCGCTAAGAAAACAGAATTTATGCTCCCTTATGGTGAAGAGATATATAAAAAAGAAAAAGCGCTTTGGGATAAAGCGGCTGAAGATACCGCAAAAAAATACGATCCAGAAATGTCGATTCGTATCCCATTAGTCTGGAACTGGCCGCATCATATGAGTTGCCGATATATTTATGATTTTAGTGTAGTCGCCTTAAGTTTAGAGTTACCGGTCAATAGCCGGATTCTCGATGTCGCTGCCGGGTCATGCTGGGTATCGGAATGGCTTCATCAACTCGGATATCGCACGGTAGCGTTTGATATTTCGCCAACGCAACTGCAATTCGGGAAACGCCGGTTTGAAACCAATCCGCGATTATACCCGGATTTCAGTTATGGTTTCGTTTGCGCTGACGGCGAACAGTTACCATTTCCCAACGAATCGTTTGATGGCATTGTCTGCTTAAATTCGTTTCATCATATGCCGAGTTTCCAGAATGTCCTGAACGAACTCTATCGAATTCTAAAACCAAATGGCCGCGCGGTTTTTTCCGAACCGGGAGCCTACCATGCTGAATCAGAATTATCGAAACGCGAAATGCAAGAGTTCGGCACTCTTGAGAAAAGTGTTAACATCGATGAAGTATTTACCTTGGCGCAGAAAGCCGGGTTCAAAAGGATGACGCTGAAACCGATGGTTTATCCGGATAGTATCGGATATAGTTATCAAGAGTGGAAACAGATGGAAATGTTCCAGCCGGAATTGGTTAACCAATTTGTAACTCACTATACTGTCAATGTTAGAAATACCCATCCGATATTCATTCTCTATAAAAGCGAGAAATCGGTCTATGATAGTCGAACGCCGAATATCTTAAAAGCAGAAATCACTCCTATTCGAGTCTCGAAACAAATTCCGGCTGGAAAGAAGACTACTATTACTGCCCGGATTACGAATATCGGGGATACCACCTGGTTACAAGAACCATCAAAGTTTGGCGGCCATGTAACGTTTGGAATAAAACTAACCGGGTTGGATGGCCGGCTTTTACAGAACGTACATCAACAACGATTGGCAAAAGACATTCAGCCAAACGAAACGTTTGAAATTACTACCGATATCTTGATCAATACTGACCCGGGAAACTATATCCTGAAATTCGATATGGTAGACGAACAATTCTGCTGGTTTGCCGACTGCGGCTCGAAGGAAGTCGGTGTCCCGATAGAAATTATTCCATAATTCGAATAAATCCGAAGATGCTTTTTGGAAGCTTTCCCATCGCTCCCAAATCTAACATGACTAATTCCAAACCCGGAATATATTTTATTTTTCTTATTTTTATACCGATTCTCATTGCGGCAATGGTGATTGGTATCCAAAAAGGGCCTGAACTCATCGGACATTACGATGGGGTATTATATTTCGTGTATCTTCGTTCTGCAGTAATTGATCATAATTTGAATTTTGACAACGACTATCAGCTTCTTAAATTTGGCTATACAGTTCCACGCACTCCTGATGGAAAAGCAGTAAGTGTAATGCCTTTTGGCATAGCTATATTGTGGTTTCCATTCTATCTCTTAGCGCATGTTTTAACCTTCGGCGTTAATATCTGCGGTTTAAATATTCCTTTGAATGGCATCAGCCCTCCCTATATCCTATCGATAATCATTGCTACCTGGATTTATGGTTTGCTCGGCGTTATCTTATGCTACAAACTATGTTGTAGGCATTACCCGGCACTTACTTCCGGATTGGCAGTAATAACGATTTTCCTCAGTAGTTTTCTTTTATATTACATAGTTTATGATCCTTTTTTCGCACATATCGGTTCATTCTTTTCAGTAACAAGTTTTATTTATTATTGGTATATTACCTTTGAATCAAGATCAATAAAACGATGGGTATATCTCGGTGGATTAGCTGGTCTGATGGTTTTAGTTCGCTGGCAAAATATTGTTTTTATTATATTTCCAACAATAGATTTGCTTATTGCTATCGCAACATATATCAAAACCAAACCCAGATTTCCTCTTAAGGAATTACTTATTCTTTATCTCAGTTTTATCATATTGTTCGTAATAACTGCAGGCATACCCCAGCTTCTTGTTTGGAAAAAAATGTATGGGATATACCCATTATCGCCAAATGATTTAACAATGCTACGTGGTGGGGAACATTATCTATTATGGCATTATCCGGCAATAGAAGAACTGCTCTTTTCCACCAGAAACGGGCTGTTTACCTGGTCTCCGCTCGCAATGCTGGGAACCATCGGTTTTATCTTTTTTTATAAGAAA
The DNA here is from genome assembly GCA_041946755.1 of bacterium. GTDB lineage: Bacteria > UBP4 > UBA4092 > JAOAEQ01 > JAOAEQ01 > JBHGBB01. Next base: position 11,738 of record JBHGBB010000102.1, read on the forward strand.
GATACATGGTTAACCGGCTATCTCTGGTTATCATTTGCGGTTATGGTATACGTAAACAGTAGTGTTGCCGATTGGTGGGGTGGCGGTGGTTTCGGGATGCGGCGGTTCGATGGATTTATTATCTTATTTTCCCTCGGGATAGCTACTTTAATCGCTAAATTTAAAATGTGGATTCAAAAATATCCGATAACAGTTATCGGTATAATGCTACTTGCATTTATCAGTTGGAATTTTGCGCTTATCCGGCAGTACAGCAACCGGCAGATTAGTCCCGGTGATACCGTTTCCTGGAAAAATGTGACGAATAACCAAATCCAGTATATTTCTCGGAAACTCGGATATCCTTTTTCCTATCCGGCAAACCTATGGTTCAGTATGAAATATCATACTTCACCGGAAAAATACGATATTGTTGCCGGGAAATATCTCGATTTTTGGGATTTCCAATTACATAGCACTATCGAATTCAGTTCTATTGACGAAGCATTTTTAAATAGCGGCTGGTCATTCCCGCAAAACTACGGTGATATTCCGGTACGCTGGTCAAATAAACCGGAATCGAGTCTGTTTATTACCCTCCGCTATCCGGCAGAATATATTGCCACAATACAGGTTCTTCCCTTTACGTATCCCCAAGCACCAAGACAAACGATTACGGTTATTATTAATCGCTATGAAGTTACAACGATTACCCTTGAAAACCAATGGAAAGAATATACTTTTTCTATTCCGAAAAAATACTTAAGGCCGGGAGTTAATGAATTGAAGTTTAAATATGCTTATGTCATGGAACCATTTCGGGTTGACAGCACGAAATCCGATAGCCGGCCATTGGCAGTATGTTGGCATACCTTAAAATTTAAACGTGTTTTTTAGAGTATTATCATCTTAATATAAATATGCTTTTTCCGAGAAAAATGTTTCTTTCGATGATATCCAAACGAACCACCTGGATTTATTTAGGGCTATTCCTGCTCCTGGTTTTTTTGGGATTGAAATATGCCGAACCGGTTGACCATTATGATGGCTTGATGTATTATGCCTATTTACCGACACTTCTGATCGACCATGATCTCGATTTCGCTAATCAATACACCATCCTCCAATGTTATTCCTGGTATAGCACCACCTATACCGGGCATCTCAATAATTATATGGCTATTGGCCCGGCGATACTCTGGTCGCCATTTTTCATACTGATTCATATCGCGATTTTAATTATTAACCTATTCGGATTTCATCTACCTATCAATGGCAATGTATTCCCTTATACCCTCAGTCCACTGCTGGGGAATATATGTTGTTTTTTAATCAGTCTGCATCTGATCTATCGCTGGTGCCGAAAATATTTCTCTACCTCGATATCCATATTGGCTATTTCTAGCATCATACTCAGCTCGTTTAATATTTTCTACTTAATCTATGCACCGTCTTATTCGCATATTACCAGTATGGCGACGGTCACCTGGTTTATCTACTATTGGGATAAAATCAGAGAGAATCGAACTACCGGGTCTTGGCTGATATTAGGACTACTTTCCGGATTGATGACGCTGATGCGATGGCAAAATTGCATCTTCGCCTGGGTATTACTCGTTGATATTATCGAATCCGGAATTAAGTCCTGGCAAACGAAAAACTTCCCGGCGATCAGAAAGTTATTTCTAAACGTTATTCTCTATGGAACAGTCGTATTCATTTCATTACTCCCGCAGATGGTAATCTGGAAAATTCTCTATGGGCATTATATTACCATTCCATTTGGTTCGGGATATATGTTCTGGAAATATCCCATGATAGTGGAAACCCTCTGGTCTTCGCGCAACGGATTATTCTCCTGGGCACCGTTAATCTTATTTGGGTTTATTGGATTCATATTCTTTTATCAACGAAATCGAAGAGTAACCATATATCTGCTCATAACCTTTTTGATTATGTTGTATATCAACAGTTGCGTCGCCGATTGGTGGGGTGTCAGTGGGA
>JBHGBB010000103.1:0-13570 GCA_041946755.1 bacterium
GCCAGAACCGCAGCGATGGCGTTCAACCGGATTATTGATGAGAAACTCGATGCGAAAAACCCAAGAACCGCTACCCGACCATTACCGCAAAAACGAATCGGCAGATGGCAGGTATGGTTGATTGCGATAAGTTCCATTGTGTTACTGTTGATCTCTGCCGCTAAGTTAAATCTGCTCTGTTTATGGTTATCACCGGTAGCAGTGGTTTTATTAGTAACCTATTCTTATACTAAACGATTCACCTGGTTAAGCCATTTTGCGCTAGGGTTGGTTGAAGCTGCCGCACCGATCGGCGGTTGGCTGGCAGTCTCCGGTAAATTCGAGTTCGCTCCGTTTATCATTGGCGCAGCGGTCATATTCTGGTTAGCCGGATTCGATATCATCTATGCCATTCAAGATATCGAGTTCGATCAGCAGGAAGGATTATATTCCATTCCAGTCAAATTCGGGCTGGCGAAAGGATTGGTTATTTCCGCTATCCTGCATTTGATTACTATAGTATTATTATTCTATACCGGAATATATCTGCAGTTGGGTATATGGTATTGGCTTGGTATCATACTAACCACCGGACTACTGATTTATGAACATACGATTATAACGCCGAAAGATTTATCCCGGTTAAACCAGGCGTTTTTTACTATGAACGGCTGGGTTAGTGTTGTTCTTTTTGGATGTACGGTACTCAATTTTGTTGTCTAGTAATTTTTATATAACCTATGAATAAGCCTCAACCGACTGCGGCACAATCTGCATGGATGCAATTAGGATATGGGTTCTTTATCACTTTCGGTCCGGTAACGATTTCCGGAATCCCCTGGAATAACCGCGGATTTAAAGCGGAACAGTTTACTCCGAAAACGGTTAATACCCGGCAATGGGCTGAAGTTGCGGTCGCTGCCGGGATGAAGTATGCAGTACTGACTACCAAACATGTTGACGGATTCTGTCTTTGGCCGAGTAAATATACCGAATATTCAGTCAAGCATTCTCCAATTAACCTTGATATAGTAGGTTCTTATGCAGAAGAGTTTCGTAAGGCAGGGTTAAAAGTCGGGTTATATTATGCACTCTGGGACCAGAATTTCCCTAAATATGATAACGATGAAGTGTATGCGGAGTATATGCAGAATCAGATTCGGGAGTTATTGACCGGTTATGGCGATATAATCGAACTCTGGTTTGACGGCGCTTGGGATAAAGATTATCCGACCCATGATTGGCCATATAATCCGGAATGGGAACAAGACCCGAAATCAGGACTAACTCACGGCGAACGGTGGCATTGGCAGCAGCTATATGAATTGGTACATCACCTCCAGCCGAATTGTTTAGTCGTTAATAATTCTAGCAGCGATCGGCCAGGCCAGGTCCGGTATTTCCCGGTAGATATCCGTACTGCAGAAAACTACGATTTTGTTTGGCAAGAGACCCGGCATGAACCAATCATCGATCCGATTATTGTAGATAAAGCTGGTAACAAGAGATTTATCCCATTAGAATATTGTGCGACGTTAAGTCCCGATTGGTTCTGGATAGAAAAACAATCGATTCGGCATCCATCAGTAGCAACGATCTGCGGCTGGTATCGTACGGCTAGAGAGCATCAAGCGAATTTATTACTTGGTGCCGGGCCGAATAAAGACGGAGTTATCCCGGAATATAATGAATACTATCTGAAATTAGCAGCTAAGGAACTGGAGTTATAACTATGAAACCATATATTATTGCGATTACTGGCGCCAGTGGCGTGGTTTATGGGAAACGGTTGGTTGAAGTTATGAGCAGCCAAAAAATCCCGGTATCTCTGATAATCAGTGACCCGGCGAAGCAGATTATCGAAGATGAATTGGGAATTAAGCTAACGACTGATATTGTATCTTCTTTGTTTACTAAAGCGGCAAAGAAATATATTACCGTGTTTAATAACAAGGATTTAGGTGCCCCGATTTCCAGTGGGTCTTACAAAACATCGGGGATGATTGTTATCCCTTGCAGTATGGCAACGTTATCAGCGATCGCTACCGGTAACTCCAGAAGTCTGATTGAACGGGCAGCTGATGTGATTCTGAAAGAGCATCGTCGATTGATCTTGGTGCCGCGAGAGATGCCGTTGAATGCGATACATCTAAAGAATATGCTGGAATTATCCCGCATCGGAGTAGATATCGTTCCGCCGATGCCGGGATTCTATCATCACCCGAAATCGATTGCAGACCAAATCGATTTTGTCGTTGGGAAGGTATTGGATTTACTGGATATCGACCATCAATTATACCAGCGCTGGAATCCTAAATAGCAATAAACTCATTGACCATTTTAAATTTAGCATTTAGCATTTTAAATTATATAGTTTGTTATGAATTTAACTTTTAATTATAATCCCCTATCAGACCTAATAAATAAAATTGAATCTGGGCTCCGCTTAAATCGGGATGACGGTATCAGACTGATGCAGAGTACTGATATTCTAACTCTCGGGTATTTAGCAGATATCGTTCGGAAGCGGAAAGTAGGGGATAATGCTTATTTCAGTTCGAATATCAATATCAATCCTACCAATATCTGCATCGCCCGATGTCCATTATGTGCTTTTTCTAAAGATGCATCGGATCCGGATGCATATACTCTAACCTTGAAAGAAATTGAGAACAAAGTAAAATCAGTAGCTCAGTATGGATTAATCGAAATCCATATCGTTGGCGGGATGCATCCCTCGCTGCCTCTAACCTTTTATCTCGAAATGTTGCAGCGAGTTAAACAGATTAATCCGCAATATTGTATCCAAGGATTTACTGCGGTTGAAATCGATTATTTAGCAAGCTTAGAAAAGCTCAGTGTTAAAGAGGTTCTGATTCAATTGCAAAAGGCAGGATTGGATTCTATCCCCGGTGGCGGCGCGGAAATATTCAGTCTTCGCGTCAGGCAGCAAATCTGCCCGAAAAAGATTTCCGGTACTCGATGGTTAGAGATTCATGAAACTGCGCATCAGCTTGGAATTAAAACCAATGCGACGATGCTCTATGGCCATATTGAAACCATTGAAGAGCGAATCGACCATATGTTGGCATTGCGGGAAGTACAGGATAAAACTCAGGGATTCCAATGTTTCGTTCCGTTAGCGTTCCATCCGGAACATACCAAGTTTAAAGGATTAAAGAATACTACCGGTTACGATGATTTGAAAGTTATCGCAGTCAGCCGGATACTGTTGGATAATTTTGAGCATATTAAAGCGTTGTGGATGTATCTCGGGCCGAAAATAACCCAGACAGCATTATGTTTCGGTGCTGATGATTTGGGTGGTACCAGTGTTGAAGAGAAAATCGTTCATGCAGCCGGGGCGAAGGTTCCGCAATATCTGGATAAACCGGGATTGATTAAACTGATTGAAGATGCGGGTAGGGTACCGATAGAAACCGATAGTCTTTATCAAGATAAACCAGTTAACGAAAGAACGAAAGAACGAAAGAACTGAAGAACTAAAAAACGATAGAACGAAAGGATAGAAGGACTAGAAGAATTCCATTTTATTCTTTCATTTCTCCGTTCTTGCGCTCTAAAGTATTTGGCATAATGAAACCACGAGTAGGCAGACTTATTTATTTAAATTCGTTACCGGTATATTATGGAATTGAAACCAAAGCGATTCCATTCGATGCGGAGTTGGTGAAAGGTATCCCCGCGCAATTGAACCAATGGCTGGCGGAAGGGAATCTCGATTTAAGTCCAATATCTTCGATTGAATATGCCCGGCATCAGGATGAATATTTATTATTACCGCATTTATGCTTAAACTCAGTGGAGTTGGTTAAAAGCGTTCTCTTAATCAGTAAGGTGCCGATAGAGCAACTGGATAAATCAAAGATAGCGTTAAGTAGTGCCAGCGCTACATCCCAGGTCTTATTAAAAATCATTCTGGCTAGCCATTATAAGTTTAAGCCTGAATATCGGATTATGCCGCCGAACCTGACTCTGATGCTGCAGGAATCGGATGCAGCATTATTAATCGGTGATGATACTTTAGCGACTCCGATACCCGAAACTCTTAATATTTATGATTTAGGAAAACTATGGCAGCAATTCTGCGGATTTCCGGTAATCTTTGTAGTCTGGGCAGTGCGGAAAGAATATGCGGAACTGCATAAATCTCAATTAAACGAGATTAGTCATACTTTAATCAACTCGCTTAAGTATGGTTTAACGCATTTAGATAAAGTCGCTGAATTAGCTGGACAAACGATTCCAGATTCGGTTACCGATATGCATGATTATTATACCCGGTTAGGGTATGAACTCGATGACCGAATGATGCAAGCGTTATTATTTTATTATGAACAAGCGGCGTTACTTAATTTATGTCCGCCATGCAAGCAATTACAGTTTATTAAATAATGATAATCTATGAACCTCGATTTAGTTTTAGAACAAGCATATCAAGGGGAACGGTTGAATCAGCAGGAAGGTACGCTGTTATATACTGCAGATTTGATTACTCTCGGGCAGATAGCCGATATCCGGCGGAAAAAATATCATCCGAAAGATATCGCTACCTTTGTTATCGACCGGAATATAACGTTTACGAATGTCTGCTATTGCCAATGTGAGTTCTGTGCGTTCTATGTTGCTCCGAATAGTCCTGAAGCTTTCGTACTCTCGAATGAAGAAATATTACAGAAAATCCAGGAATTAATTGAACTCGGAGGAACCCAGGTGATGCTGCAGGGAGGGCTGCATCCGCAATTATCTTTAGACTATTATACGAAACTATTAAGCGACATTAAATCTCGATTCCCGCAGATATATCTGCATTCTCTCTCAGTACCTGAGATATACCATCTGGCTAAGAAAACCGGATTATCTATTAAACAGGTTTTGCTCGAACTGCAATCAGCAGGTTTAGATTCATTACCCGGCGCGGCTGAGATTCTGGTAGACCGGGTGCGGAAAATCATTAGCCCGAATAAGATATCTACCCAACAATGGTTGGAGTGTATGGAAACAGCGCATAGTATCGGAATGGAGACTACCGCTACCATGACCTTCGGTATCATTGAAACGGTAGCTGAACGAGTCGAACATATGCTCAAAGTACGCGAATTGCAAGATAAAACCGGCGGAATCCGGGCGTTTATCCCCTGGACCTTCTCTCCGCAACGGACGAAATTAGCGCAGTTGGAAATGGCTGGTGGAATCGAGTATCTCAAAACGGTAGCTATCTCCCGGATTATGCTGGATAACGTTAAGAATATTCATGCCGGCTGGGTGACTGAAGGGCTGAAACTAGCGCAGATAGCGTTATCATTCGGTGCCAATGATTTCGGTGGGATATTGATGGAAGAGAAAGTCGTCGATGCGACTGGAATAAAATATAAGACTTCAGTAGATGAATTGGTACGGTTGATTAAAGATGCCGGTAAAATGCCGGCACAGCGGAATAGTAAATACGAAATACTGAAATACTTCTGAAAATAAAACACAGAGTGCGCTGAGAAATACTGAGACATACTATATATGAATAATAGATCCGAGTATGTTCGTAACCTATTTTCGTCAATCGCTCCTACCTATGATTTTTTGAATACTTTCCTTAGTTTCAATCAAGATAAACGATGGCGGACTCGGGTTATCCGGGAAGCGCAAGTCCCGGAATCCGGTATAGTCTTGGATTTATGCACTGGTACTGGGAAACTTGTATTCGCTTTTCAAGAAAAATCCCCAGCGAAATTGGTTGTTGGGCTCGATTTTTCTTTTGAAATGTTAGCTGTTGCGCAAACAATGCAATCTCTAATCTCGAATCTCGAATCTCGAAACAAGGTGTCGTTTATCCAAGCAGATGCAATAGAAATCCCATTTCAAGATAATACTTTCGACTGTATAACCATCGCTTTTGGTATCAGAAACATCCCGGATTTGACGAAGTTATTCCAAGAGATGCTGCGGGTAACCAAACCCGGCGGGAAAATGATTGCACTAGAACTTACCCGGCCGCAAAATAAAATCGTATATCTATTTTATTACCTCTATTTGCATTTATATCTCCCTATTCTAGGTAGACTTGTTTCCAAGAATAAAACTGCATATACCTATCTTGCGACTACTATCAGCCAGTTCTATGACCGGGAGCAAATTAAACAGTTTATGCACGATTCCGGCTGGCAGCAGGTGAATAATATTCAACTTACCTTAGGGATTACTACTATATATGTTGGGGTAAAATAGAAGTGAGTTTATCGTTTAGCTATTCTAGCAGCCCTGAGTATGAATCCTGTGATAACTATGAGTGAGAGAAGAGATAACAAAGTAATATAGTTACTTATCGTTCTAACCTTAGTGTTTTCGAATACCTGATTTATATGATGTTCTCCAATTGGAACTGCTAATAACAATCTGCCGCCGCTATCAGATTCTACCGGGTATTTAATACCATCCAACGTAACCTGCCATTCGGGAAATAAAAAAGTGTTCAACCGAATGATTCCCGGCGCATTAACCGTAATATTCCAACTCCGATTAATTCCTGAATTGCTTAACGGTCGGATATCGATATTACCGGCGATGATCGAAATCGGGCTGGCAGCAAATTCTCCCGGCATCCGGGAAACGGTTTGCGGCAGATATTCATTTTTCATTGTAGTTCCATACGATTTCTGGGCCGTTTCGCAATTCCAGATAAATTCCGGAGTTATAACCTGTTCCGGAACCGGTATACTCCGATGCCTGAGATAAATGGAAGATAGCGCTATAGTAATAATAATCGCGCCTATCGCATAAAGTAGGGGCGAAGTATTTATCCATCGAAGCTTCAGCGAAGTTGGATGCTTCGCCCGAATCAAACTGATGTAATATCCGCTTAATAAGGCTAATGGTAACGCGGCTAGCGCTAATAATCGCCAGGGATATAGGATATATTGCATCATCGGGATAATCAACCATACCGGTTTACTTATCGGCAGCATTAGGAAAATCAAAATGAGAAGTAGTATCCAGGTGAATTGATACCATTTTCTTTCCGAAGCTGCAAGGTAATCTTTCTGTTTATAGAAGAATAGTAGGAGAGATATAATCGATAGCAAAATCGGTGCTAGACCTAATTGCAATGACATCCGATTCTCTGCACCAGGTTCACTTCCGCCAAAACCCCATTTCGGATTGATTAAATCCCAGAGTGAAACGAAATGGTTCCGATAATCCGCAGCAGCGACTAAACTCTGCACTGATACAAATTGTTTTTCCATTAACGCAGGCAGCCAGAAATAAGCGCTGAGACCTAGACCGAGGAGTAACGCCAGTAGACCGTAGACCGTAGACCGTAGACCGGTGGATTTATTGAAACTGATTAGGAAAATCAGGTAAACGATTAGGAACCCGGTGAATACCAAGGCCATGATATTATGACTCAGAATAACTATTCCGAAACTTACAGTAGCTCCTGATAAATACCAAGGAGAATATTTAGTCCTATCTAGAGATAATTTATGGTAGAAAAACAAGACCCAAGGGAAGAAAGCAGTAGCCATGAATTCGGAGATATCCCCGCGAACATAAACCTGCACCAGATGATAAGGGAAATATATATAAACGATAGCGCCGACCAGCGCAGCAAGTTTATGCTGTAAAACCTCTTTAATCCAGAAATAGGTTCCTATTCCACCTAAAAGGAATCCGCAGATAATGGTTGCATGAATTGAATGGACGTACCCTAATCCCACTAAATGGAATAGATATGCGAGATAATAAGCGAACGGGGCATAGAAATTATAAAATGGATACCCATATCCTAAAGCAAATGACGATACCCATCGAGGTGGGATTTGCCCTTCTTGCAAGCATTGTTCTATCCCATATAATCGGAACAATGGGAAATACATATCATGGGTTAAGATAAATCCGGATAAGAATAAGGGGATACAGACGATACTGCCTAATAGTAGAATGAGAATAATAATCCAGCGGGTTGACATGGTTAATAGATTTGAGCGCAGAGATTTGAGGGTTGAGGAATCAAGAAGTATCCTCTTATCTTAAATCTCTATTTCTTAACTAACTGGATTTAATTATACCAAATATTGGGTAATAGCTGTGGATTTTAAAATAGAAACTGTAAGGTGGAATCTAGCAAAAAATATCTATTTCTTGCTGTAAGAGATGACTTGGTGGAATATGCTCAATATATAGTTGCATTTACCTATATCTGAGCTATAATATAGTTAATGTAATTAGGTCAAAATGGACCGATATGGTCAAGGAGGCAAATTATGAAATGGATGCAAAAAATAGTACTAGTTCTAGTGTTAATGTTTCTGGTAAGTATTTCCATTACTAATAGTAAGAACAATGCTGCTTTGGTAGGCATCTCACAAACGATGTCTCCAGGCAATTATGTCGTTATCGGGTGGAACGATTTAGGGATGCATTGTATGGGAAAAGATTATTCTTCGATTTGTATTCTACCGCCGTATAACAATCTCTGGGCGCAAGTTATTCATCGGGGGAACCCACCGTCAATAGTAACTACCGGAATAAATTTAGCATATAGTTTCCAAAATAATTCTTATAGTGTAGGGAAAATCAATTTCTGGAGTTATGATTCGGCATTATTTGGAGTCAATTTACCGGATAATACCGGTTTAACCGGGCTGGGATTGACCGGGAATTTGACCTGGAATGGGACTGCATTTGAAGCGCGGGGAGTACCTTTAACCGGATATGATGATGGGTCAACGATTGAACAGGCATATCAGTTGGCGCGAGTAGCGTTAACCTTTTCATCGAGTGCGATGATGCTCGATTCCACGATGTTTGTCGCACCGGTATCGGTAGAGATGAACTGCGCGTTATGCCATTCCGCTGGCGCGGGTCCTACCGTATACGATAATATTCTGCGATTGCATGATAGTGAAGAAGGAACGAATTTATTTAATACCAAACCGATATTATGTGCCAAATGCCATGCAAGTAATGCGTTAGGAATGAGCGGTACTCCGGGTCTACCGAGTCTATCTCAAGCGATGCATGGATTCCATGCATCGGAAGTGCCATCGATTTCTTGTTATAACTGCCATCCGGGAGTGACTACCCAATGTTTACGCGGCGCGATGTATCTTGCGGGGAAAACCTGTACTAATTGCCATGGGACCATTGCCCAGGTTGCCAATTCGATTAGTACTGGTCGAAGACCTTGGTTGGATGAACCGCGCTGCGCCAATTGTCATACTTCAACATATGCAGAGAATTCCGGAGTGTTATATCGGAATAGTACCGGTCATGGCGGGGTGTATTGTGAGGCGTGTCATAACAGTACTCATGCTGAATTACCGACTGTACAACCGCGAGATGGAATTCAAGCTTTTCGGCTTCAAGGGACAGCGACACCGTTATCGAATTGTATGATTTGCCATACGGTTATGCCGACGAGCCCTGGTCCTCATGGAAAAGCGCCTACCGCAGTTTCAAAATGGAAACATTATGATATGAAATAAGGAGAAGAAACTCGTTATTTCGAGATACGCCAGTAGTCGCCTAGGCTAGTCAATCCATTCGTCGGGTCGAACGTTAGTCCGCTGGATTGAATGGAATCTTTCACCCATTCCAATAGCTCCGGATTATAGTTCTGTTCATCGATATTACTCATTACATCATTCCCATAAGCCGTAACGATATAATACCATTTCCCATGTTTCGTCGTTCCCGAACCATATTCATAGAATCCGGTTCCATTATGGTTACAAGGATCATTCGGTAACTTGTCCAGATACGCAATCGGAGTAGTTAATAGTACCGGAATTCGAATACCATTTATTTGCGAGCTATTTCGGTGTTTATAGGGTTCACCGGGAGGATAGGATTTATTATTTGCATAATAGGCATCTAATGCTTTTGCAATCAAATCCAAATCCTGGTTGGATTGTTTAACCCGCCATTTAGTACAACTCATAACTGCCGGATATTGATACATCGATGCGGTTGAAAAACAGAAAGCGGTTATGGTTAACCCATATATCATCGAATTAATCCAGGGTTTATTGGTCGGATTTCTTCCGGTTATATTTTGATATAGAGATTTCAAGAGGAGAATGACGAAGAAGATTATATAGACTGCCGGAAGCAGGATACCCAGAGTGATTATCCATAATATGAAACTGCAGTCCCAGAGGATATGGATACTCAGCAAAATAAACCAGATTCCGGCTAAATACTTTACCGCGGATTCGATACCCCATCCCGGATTTCGGCTTAGGTACCATAATATTCCGAGAATAATGGTTTGGCTAATAATCAAACCTATACTTAATGGGTAGTATTCGGTCGGGATACTATGGGCATGAGCTACTGCCGCTAGTATAAAAAGGAAAAGAAACGAATTAGGCACTACCTGAAACCGGGGTAAGCGCATAATCTTTTTTAACCACAGAGAACCAGAAAATCATTCTGTGTTCTCTGTGGTAAATGAGGTTATTTATAGAGAACAAACTTCCCGTCTTTTACCGTGTAGATATACATCATGCTATTGGTCGGGTCACCATGTTCATCGAAATTGATGGTTCCGGTAACGCCATTGAAATCTTTGGTATCTCGGATAGCTTTAACAATCGCTGCCCGATCGGTCGATCCCGCGCGTTTAATCGCTTCAATAACGATATTTGCGGCGTCGTAAGAGAACGGCGCATACGTTTTGATCTGCCCATATTTCGGAACGAATTTGGTGACAAACGCTTTAGCAGTCGGGAAATCGTCCCATGGTGGGGCTAAGAAGGTCATAATCGATCCTTCCGCTGTTTTCCCGGCAATCTCGATATATCCAGGGACATAGATGCCATCGCCACCCATGAACTTCGCTTTAATCCCCAGGTCGCGCGCTTGTTTGGTTAATAATCCCCCTTCCGGATACATGCCTCCGAAATAGATTAGTTCCGGATTTAAGGTTTTAACTTTGGTTAAGATAGCAGCGAAATCCCGGTCTCCTTGAGTGACTCTTTCAAAGATGAGTTCTTTAATTCCCAGTTTATTTGTTCCTTTACGGAACTGTTCCGCTAATCCCTGACCATACTGAGTCCCGTCATGCAGGATAGCGATACGTTTCAAACCGAGTTTTTTTATGGCAAACTCTGCACCGAACGGACCCTGGAACGCATCGGTCGCGCAGACCCGGAATATTTCCGGGAAAATGGTTGGTTTCCCATCAGCGTCTTTCGGATACGTTAATTCCGGATTGGTCGATGCCGGGGTTATCATTGCCATCTGCGCTTCATGGTATTTCTTCGATGCGGGGATAGAACAGTTACTATTCAGATGGCCGATTACCGCGACTACGGTTGGGTCGGTAATCAGTTTCTGGGCGACGGCAACCGCATCTTTCGGATCATGTTTATCATCCATCGGGACGAATTCTAACTTCTTACCGAGCACCAGGCCGGCAGCATTGGCTTCTTCAACTGCCATCAGCGCCCCATTTTTCATATCATTCCCGATTTCTGCCTGATCTCCGGTTAACGGAGCAACGAACCCGATTCGGATAACATCCGATTTCTGCTGTTGCGCTGAACAGCCGAAAAAGATTAAACCAAGCATACAACATATACTTATAAGTAATATTGTTTGTTTCAATTTATTTCACCTCCCTGATAGACTGAATTAATAATGAAGTCCGCCTAAGGCGGATAAGAGTAAACCGACAATTTATTCTCTTTGCGAACTTAGCGAATCTCCTTAGCGGGCTTTGCGAGAACTACTTCTTTTTTTCTCGCAAAGGGCGCGAAATACTGATAGCGCAAAGAACGCTAAGAGTGACTATTTTAGCCGGTAATATTCTAGCAGGAATACTTGAATTGGTAAAGAGAATAAGGGTATGATATCTCTGGAATCATTTTTTGTTTGACGTATCCAGCGATATCTCTATATAATACGGCTTAAAATAATAGAAAAAATAGTTATCAGTTATCGGTTGTCAGTTGTTCCTGCCTGCGCAGGAATGACATCCCCGCGAAGGCGGGGACTGAAAACTAAAAACTGAAAACTAAAAACTTGATCTGGAGGAATGTATGGCGTATAAATTACGAGATTTGCGGTATCAGAAGTTAGCAGTAGACCCAAAAGTTATGCTGAAAAACTTAAAGAAAGACTATCAACCGAAGATATCGGTTGGGATATGGTGTTACACTCCGGGCGGCGGTCGGTTCCATGACCGGTTTATCCCAGCGGCATCTATCCCAGAGCGGATCAAGATGACCGCTGATATGGCGAAACTGGGGTTGACCGGCCTTGAAGCGCATTATCCGGATGAAGTGAATGAAGATAACTATCATCTCTATCAGAAGTTGGAAAAAGATACCGGAATTAAACTGGTTGGAGTTCCCTTCTCTCATTTCTTCGATAAGGTATTCGAGTTCGGTAGTTTATCTAATCCGGATAAGAAGGTACGCCAGCATGCGAAAGAGATAACGGTTCGCGGGCTGAAATTGATTAAAGAACTTGGAGCGTTTACTGCGGTCTCCTGGCCGGGCATGGATGGATATCGCTACCTGCATGGGAAACCGTTTATGAACATGTGGCATCTATTCGAAACCTCGATGGCAGAAGCTATGGATGAAGTTCCGGGGGTTCGTATCTCCATTGAGCCGAAAGGATATGAGCCGGCGCCGAATAATATTTATCGGACCACGGCTGAAGGTATCCTGGCAGCGAAACGGATTGAGAGTTTATTCCAGAACCCGATAAATAAGAAGCTAGTCGCGCAAGGGCAGGCGCTGGTCGCGTTAAATCCAGAAATCGGGCATGTGAAAATGAGTTTCGAGATATTACCGGCAGCATATTCTTTGGTATGTATGGAAGGGAGATTAGCGCATACCCATTGGAATAGCCAGCCGGATGGGAATTATGACCAGGATAATAATGTCGGAGTAGTTAATCCCCATGAAACGGAAGCGCTGTTATATTCTTTATGGGCGATCGGCTACGATGAATATTTCGGGATCGATATTAATCCGGAGAATATGCCGATACTGAAAGCTGTTGACCTGAATATTAAGGCGATTAAAAAGATGAAACAGCGGATTGCCCGGTTGCCGCATGAAAAGATTATCGAATGCCATCTCGACCCATCCCATCATCGGGGAGAGTTGGAAGAGATACTTATTAAAAACCTTTAACCGATTTATGATTTCGGATTGCGGATTTCGGATTTAAAAAACCTAAATTCTTCGACCCGGCTTAAGCCGAGGGTATATCCCGATTTTATCGGGAATGTGGGCATTAATATACTAAACTATAAATGGTTTAAACCCTGAACTAATCCGACTCGGCGGATTACCCCGTTACATTACGGGGTTGGGTAGAAAAAAGGTAAAGTCAAGGTATATAAGGATTTGATTTTATTATGGATAAGCAAGTTTGCTATTAGCAAACTTGCTTTTTTAAACATGCTTTTGGTTTATCCTGAATAATGCCGAAGGGCGGCAGACCGAAAAGTAGTTTCGCCTTAGGCGAAACTGCTTTAGCATCTAGTGTTGTCATAGCGAATCTCGAAGTATTTGTGACGAAGTTTACCCCGATGAATATCGGGGCAATCTCA
>JBHGBB010000104.1:0-13563 GCA_041946755.1 bacterium
AAATTCATTTGCAGAATATATTTCACGTTTACAATAATAACAATTATTTGGATTATTGTTCCACCAGTTAGTAAACTCAATTACATTAAAATTTATTGATATACTTCTCTTAATTGCGTTATATTTTAAGATTTCAAATATTCTTTTTGATGATAAATTGTGCTTTCGCATATATTCGCGTCTTCGTTGCATTTCTTTTGGTTTTCTTCGCCATTTATAACTCCACTGAGCATGTTTAGCTTTTAATGTTGGATCAGAACGCATTCTTATATAGTGCTTTCTAGCTTGTAGTCGTTGTTCCAAAGTTGTTTTATAGGGTAAGCCTGTTTTAGGGTTTAAATCGCTATTTACTTCCATAAGAATAAATTCACAAAGCTAACACAATAGCCTTACGCCATTAAATATATCTTTAATGGCGTAAGATATTATGGGCTTATTATTGATATAACATATTGATAATTCAATGTGTTATATCAATAATAGTTTTAATTTTACATGGTTATATTACGTTAAAAACACTGTTTTGTCAAGGGATTTCCCTATTATTAAAGCAAAAATACCGGTTTTATATGCATTTGCCTATAAGCTGAAATTGGTTTACAATTATCCACCGAATTAAAAATAACCGGTAATTTTGATTTATGATACAAAAGATATTCCTGTTATTATTAAGTAAATTATTTCAGATTATTCCATTATCGATATCATTATTTATCGGTAGACGCTTAGGAGATTTTGTATATTCGGTTCTACACCTTCGTAGAAAAGTCGTAATGCAGAATCTAAACATGGTTTTTGGTAATGAGAAAAGCATAGCAGAATTGAAATGCATTGCCAAGCATACCTACCAGAATTTCGGTATGACTTTAATTGAATTTATTAGATTGCCCATAACCACCGTTCTATCTATAAAAAAATATATCCGTTTTGACGGAAAGCAATATCTTGACTCGGTTTTAGCACAAAACCGAGGAGTAATCGTTATGACCGGTCATTTCAATAATTGGGAATTAATGGGGGCAGCGCATACTTTCTCAGATTATAAAGTATCAGTATATGCACGTAAACTAAGAAATTCCGTAGTAAACGATTTGGTTAATGGCAATCGAACCAAAGTTGGTATGGAGGTAATTAGTAAACAATTAGCTACTCGCGAGATGTTGAAAGCATTAAAAACAAATCATATTATCGCTTTTTTAATTGACCAGGATGCGCGTAGTCATGGTATTTTCGTCGATTTTTTCGGGAAACCGGCAAGTACCTTCCGCGGTCCAGCATCATTTTCAGTACGTACCAAGACCCCTATTCTACCAATCTTTATGTCACGCGAAAACCATGCATTTCATCTGATACATATAGAACCGCCATTAATACCGAATCCTGAAGCTAATGAAGATGAAGAAATAGTACGATTGACTCAAGCAGCAACAAGGATACTCGAAGATTATATCCGTCGTTATCCAGACCAATACTTTTGGTTCCATAAACGATGGAAAACGCAACCAAATGTTGCTGATAATAAAAATAGTAATCTATGATAAAATAATAGTATGGCAATATTAAAAATCCATTATTATGGCGATCCTATCTTGGAGAAACCGACTACTACGATTAATAATATTACTTCCAAAGAGATAGCGCTAGTCGAAGATATGTTCGAGACGATGTTTACCGCGGAAGGAGTTGGTCTAGCAGCGAATCAGGTAGGTATTAATAAACGTATTGTGGTAATCGATGCATCGCGCGGGCAGATGAAGAAGGAACGGATTACCATAATCAATCCGGAAATAGTGTTTTATTCTAAAGAAATCGATAGCGGTAAAGAAGGTTGTCTGAGTTTCCCGGAAATGGAAGGCACAGTTGAACGATCGCTGCTTATCGGGGTTCGCGCGGTAAATCTTAATGGAGATACGATTGAGTTGGAAGTTAAAGATATGCTGGCGCGCATATTTCAGCATGAAATCGATCATCTTAATGGTAAAATGTTTATTGAGCGGATGCTTCGTGCAGACCGGCAATTATTAGAAGGTAAACTTAAGAAGCTTAAAAAAGAGACGCTCGCGCACTTAAAAAATAAATAATCTATGGATTGATTTCAATCCATATTTCCGCTATAAACCATGCGTATTCTCTTTATGGGAACCGCGGCATTTGCGGTCCCTTCATTGGAATCGATCTTCAATTCTGACCATAATATAGTGGGAATAATAACGCAACCTGACCGTCCTTTCGGGAGAGGATTACAACTTCGCCCGACTCCGGTAAAACAATTCGCACTCCAACATCAATTGCCGGTAACTACTCCGGATTCGATTAAAGACCCCATTAAATTGGAAACCATCCGACAAGTGAATCCTGAAGCTATCGTAGTAGTAGCTTATGGGAAAATCTTACCCCCTGCCCTATTACAAATCCCGAAATTCGGATGCATCAATGTACATGGTTCATTGCTCCCGAAATATCGCGGTGCAGCTCCAATCCAATGGGCCTTGATTCGCGGTGAAACCGAGAGCGGGATTACTACCATGTATATGAACGATAAAATGGATCAGGGAGATATTATTTATCAAGAAAAGATACCTATTTTACCGGAAGATAATTATGACAGTTTATCCATAAAACTCGCTCAACTAGGCGGGCAGTTGATTATTAAAACCCTGGCTGCAGTTGAATCCGGTACCGCACCGAGAATTCAACAGAATCATGAGAAAGCAACCCTGGCTCCGAAAATAAATAGTGCTGATGGTAAAATCGATTGGAGTCAATCAGCAATACATATTATTAATCGGATTCGAGGAGTCACTCCATCACCGGGTGCATTTACTACGGTTAATAGCAAACGCATTCGTATCCTCCATGCCCAAGCTACACAAGGGAAACCCGGTATTTCTCCAGGTTTGATTTTAGTCGTTGGTAAACATGATGAGGCTGGATTAATCGTCCAATCGGGAGAAGGAACCGCGGTGCAGCTCTTGCAGGTTCAACCGGAAAGTGGCAAAATTATGTCGGCCACTCAGTTCGCTCGGGGTCAAAGGTTGACTGAAGGTACCCAATTTAGTATATAATATCGCAGAATATAGTTCCTGTATCGAGGAGTAATACTCTATGCCATTAGGTATCGAATTTCACCCGGAGCAGGACGAAGACTGGATTACTGAAACTATTCATCAGATAAAAAACCATTACCGGCCACTGCATTCATTAAAACCGCATTGGATTATCGATAAAGCTATCGAAAAAGACTGTATTCATAAAAAGTGGCGATATCGTGGATTGCTGGAAATCGATATTCATGTGGCTCCTACCTATACGACCAAAGATGGCTTGCATCGTTTATTATGGCATGAACTAACCCATGTTTATGACGAGCTTAATCCTCGATTCCAATTTAATTACGAATATTTTAAACAGCATTACGAACCGGGAGCACCATATCATCGGTATTTTAACTATGTTCATGCCATTTGGGATGTTTGGATTGACGGTCGGCTACAGCGGGAAAACCATCCGGTAACGAATGTGAATTTAACCCAAATCAAGTTTGAAGAGTGTTTCCCTTTAACCAAAGAAAGTGGCGAATGGTTCTCGCGACTCTATAACGCGAAAGCAGATCGTACCTTCAAAGAATTGGAAGATATTGCAAAAAAACTTCGGAAAATATCGCGCGGATATACTAAGCCGGGAGAAACATCCGAACCACATTCCGATCAATAATATTGCGTTATGAATAGAGATAAGATCGTTGAACGCAAAACCTACCATTTAAATCATATTCCGGTTGATGAAATGCATTCGATATTAACCAGTCAGCATTTTCCGATTCAACCGAATCTTGCGATCAATAAACATGCGAATAATTTGGTGGTAGAATTGAGCTATACGGAAAAAGAGAAACTTGCAGAAACCTGGAAAGAAATCGAAATATTGATTAAAGAGAATGATTTATCTCCGCGTAAAGGTTAGCCTGCGTTATATCTTTGCCATAAACGATTTCCCGAATTCCCGGCATTTATCCAGTTCCGTTTGATTAGGAACGAAGTTAGCTTTCAATCCCGGAATAGCCACTTTCATTTTCATCCCTTTTAACCGCTCTTCAAGCAATGATACTGCTTCTCCACTCCAGCCATACGACCCGAACGCTGCTACCGGTTTCCCTTTAGCCGAGACCGTTCCTAATAGCGAAATAATATCCCAGACTGGTTTTAACGCATCACCGGTAAAGGTTGGCGAGCCGAATATAATCCCGTTTGCAGATTCTAAATCTGAACGAACATCATCGACTGCAGCGGTTTTCGCATCAATCAGTTTTGCGGTAGCAATATTAGAATCGTTGATAGTAGCAGCTATTTCTTCCGCCATCTTTTTAGTATTGCCATATGCGGAAACGTAAAATATAACGATATTCTTTTTTCCGGCAGCCGGTACTGATTTCGCCCAATCGGTATATAGCTGTATGTATTTTCGCGGGTCGGTTCTGACTATCGGCCCATGACTGGTACCTATGAGGTTAATATCCAGGTCTTTTATCTTCTCTACACCTTCAGCGATTTTGGGTCTGAAAGGCCGCATGATGCTATCATAATAGTATTTAAAATCTTCAGTATAATCCGGTACTAGATCATTAAACAGCCGTTCATCGCAGTAATGCGCGGCAAAACCATCGCAGGGGAATAAGGTCTTATCTTCAACAAGATAGGTAAACATGGTATCCGGCCAATGCCAGTAAGGAACCGAAATAAATTGTAAGGTTTTGTTACCTAGACTAAGAGTATCGCCATCACCAACTGCGATAGAACGGAATTCGCGGTTGACGATTTTCTTTAAAAAGGTAGCGGCAACTTTGGTTGATACTACTTGTGCGTTTGGTGCAAGGTCGAGTACTTTAACCAGCGCGCCGGTATGGTCCATTTCGGTATGATTTACAATCAGATAATCGATTTTAGCCGGGTCGATTAGCTGCCGGATATTATCGATTAAAACATCGGTAAACCGGGCATGGACTTGTTCGACTAGAGCTATTTTCTCACCTAAAATCAAATAGGCGTTATACGTCGTTCCATGCGGAGTATGCATTACCACATCGAACCAGCGTAAATCCGGATTGAGTGCTCCAACCCAAAATATATCTTTTGCAACCGCAGTTGCCGTAACCATATTCGCTCCTTTATGTACAAAGAAAATAATAATCGGGTTCGATTAAAACTTTTTAAATCGGTCTTTTTTAGCACCGCATAACGGGCATACCTCCGGCGCTTCACCGGCAGCGGTGTATCCGCATAATTCGCAGATATAGATATCGCCGATAACGGTATCCTGTTTATTTTCTGCCGCTTGTTTTGCTTCCTGATACATTGCGGCATGCACTTTCTCGGCAGTTAATGCCCAGGTAGTCGACCGCTGCGCCCCTTTTTCTTCTTGCAGTTTCGCTACCGCATGATATGCCGGATACATCTCGTTTACTTCAAAGTTTTCACCATCGATTGCTTCTTGCAGATTATCGACAGAAGTTCCAATGCCACTTAACTCTTTAAAATGGTTGGTAGCATGAATTTGTTCGGCAAACGCTATCGCACGAAATAATCGGGCAACATTCGATTTCCCTTCTTTTTCAGCAACTTGGGCGAAAATGGTATACCGCATATGCGCCTGGCTTTCTCCGGCAAATGCAGCTTGTAAATTCGCTTCAGTCATTTTATGCATATTCTCTTTCCTCCTTTATCCCTAGTTCTGATAAGAACGAGGGAACAATGGTTTAATATAAGGCATTAAGATGCCTATTATTATAATACCCTATTGATTTTTATCCTGTCAAGGATAATCAGGACTATTTTAGTATAATATCGATTCGGATGCATCATCATCTTGCGGAAATTGATAATTTTGATTTACTATTTTTTATATTTCTATATGAAAGGATTCGAATTATGGTTAGTCATGAAATTATTAAAATGTTGTCAACTAAAACCGATTCTAAAATTATTTTAATGGTCTGCGATGGTATCGGCGGTATTCCAGTCGTTGATGGGAAAACGGAAATCGAAGCGGCAAACAAGCCGAATCTAGACCAGTTGGCCAAAGAATCGATTTGCGGTGTAGCCGACCCGATTTCTCCGGGAATAACTCCTGGTAGCGGTCCAGCACATTTATCTCTTTTCGGGTATGATCCTATTTCAAACCAAATCGGACGCGGGATATTATCGGCATTAGGAATCGGATTCCATTTAGAAGATGGCGATGTCGCTACGCGAGGTAATTTCTGTACTCTTGACGAGAACGGAATTATCACTGACCGCCGTGCTGGCCGGATTCCGACCGCAGTCTGTACCGACCTTTGCACCAAACTGCAAAAAGCAATACCCAAAATCGGGGATGTAGATATTTTCGTTCAACCAGAGATGGAATATCGGTTTGTAGTGGTATTTCGGGGAAAAGGATTATCCGGAGAGATTGCCGATACCGATCCGCAAAAGGTAGGCGAAAAACCGAAACTAGCGGTTGCCTTAGATGCCAAAGCTAAACGAGCCGCTGAAATAGCAAATCAGTTTATCGAAAAAGCGAATTCGATTTTAAGACATGAGCATCCGGCAAATAGTATGCTGCTTCGTGGATTTGCAACCAAACCTTTAATCCCGACCATGGCGGAACTCTATAAACTTAATGCCGCAGCGATTGCTACCTATCCGATGTATCGCGGATTAGCAAAACTGGTTGGCATGACGGTTCTCCCTACCGGTGATACCATTCAGGATGAATTGAAAACCTTAAAAGAGAATTATGCCAAGTTTGATTTCTTTTATTTCCATGTTAAGAAGACCGATTCTTATGGTGAAGATGGGAATCATGCGAATAAGATTAAAGTGATTGAAGATGTGGATAAGACCTTAATCCAGGAAATCCGCGCGTTGCAGCCGGCGGTTTTTACTATCACCGGCGACCATTCAACGCCAGCAGTGCTAAAAGCGCATTCCTGGCATCCGGTACCATTCCTTCTTTATTCGCAATATGCCAGAACCGATCGAGTCCAATCGTTCAGTGAAACCGAATTCGCTGCACAAGGTGGATTAGGGAGAATCAATTCACTCGATGCCATGCCGTTAATGATGGCGCATGCGTTAAAACTGCAGAAGTTCGGGGCTTAATTTAATAAAACTGAAAATCAAGAGCAGCGAGGTGTCTAACTTAGCTTGTAAATGAGAGACACTTCCTGCTCTTTTTTTATTATATAGTTAATGGGAAAATAATTATTAGTAATTTATTGGCTTGACCTATAATTCTTTTCCATTTGGTAAAGAATTATTCCGGATTGAAAATAAAGTCGGTTAATAATCTTTTGCCAAATGGAAAAAGATTATTTTGTACAGAAACTGAACACTTTTGGTAAGCATATTCTGCTGATTTAAATAACGGGAGCATTCCCCTACCCTAAATCTTATCGCTAGAACTTTATCCTTTTCCCAATACCTTCATACCTAATCGTAATATCTTGCTGTATTTACCATTAATTACCACAACAATGTTGCATATCTATTCTCAACAGTTTAGTTCTCGATACCGTTCGAAACATATCTTTACCATTGTCCGATACCGGAGTTGCACCGAACGAGATCGATCTCGTTCGGTGCAACTCCCAGGGTAAAGAATATGCAAGTCAAAATAAAAAAGGTAATCGAGAGCCATTTCTGGGTTTGTCCTGAAGGATATCATTTGCCAAGCATACCAATTTCAAGTAAAATATATAGGATAGAACTATATCAAACGCACCTCAATCAAAAATCAAATTAAAGGAGTAACACCTACTTATGGATGTAAAAATACTAAAAATAGAAAGCGGCGCCGAATCCCAGAAAACAATTCAAATCGAGGTTACCGCAGAAGAAGTAACCCAAAAAATCGAATCTCTCTATAAAGAATTAGGCAAATCCGCGCAGGTTCCCGGATTCAGAGTCGGTCATGCGCCGCGGAAAATTCTCGAAACCCGGTTTGGCAAACGGATTCGCCATGAAGCGATCGATGATTTATTACCAACCGCAGCAGAACAGGCGATGAAAGATTCGAAATTGCAGGCTATCAGCACCCCTACAGTAACTGATATTAAAGATACCCCGGGCTCGCCACTTCAGTTTACGATTCAAGTAGAAGTTCGGCCGGAATTTCAGGTTGGGAATTATAAGGGATTAACCGTTAAAAAAGAAGTAGTAACCGTTTCTGATGATGAAATAACCCGCGTATTAGCTCATTTACAAGAACAGCATGCGGAATTCGTACCGGTAACCGATCGTGCTTCACAAAATGGGGATTTCTTATTAATCGATTTTGAGGGTAAAATCGACGGTAAGAAATTTGAAGGTGGCAGTTCAAAAGGATACATGCTCGAATTAGGCAAGAAACAATTCCTCCCGGAATTCGAATCGGCTTTGCTCAATCAATCTGCCGGGACTTCGACTACTGCAACCGTAACCTTCCCGGAAGATTATGGACATAAGGAAATTGCTGGGAAAACCGCTACTTTTAAAATTACCTTACGAGAAATAAAACTAAAAAAACTTCCGGTGCTGGATGATGAATTTGCAAAAGATTTAGGCGAATTCGATACCCTGGCGAAAGTAAAAGAGAAAATCGAACAAGACCTAAAAACTCGAAAAGAAACGGAACAGACCGAAAAAATGGAAGAGCAAATTATCGACCAGTTGATTCAAAGTACCCCGATGGATTTACCAGCGTCTATGGTCGATAAATATAGTCAATACTTATTAGCCCGGCAAACATTACGGCTGCGGCAGCATGGATTGAGTTATGAAGCTATCGGTACTACCGCTGAAAAAGCGAAAGAAGATAGCGTTGAAGTTGCCAAGAAACAGGTTAAAACCGCGTTTATTTTAGAAACCATTGGCGATGCCGAGAATATTTCGGTAACCGATGAAGAATTGGATGCAGAAGTCAAACATTTAGCGTCACATAGTCAAATCGATCCGGCGAAATATAAAGAGTATTTAGTGAATGAAAAGAAAATTGACGGAATCCGGGACCAGCTTCGAGAGAATAAAGTTTTGAAGTTCATACTCGATCAAGCACAAGTCGAACTCGCTGGTTCACGTATAGTATTACCAAAATAAACCTGAAAAACAGTAGCATGAAATAAGGAAATAAACATATCATCCAAAAACTCGGAAAACGGAGAAAAATAGAAAAACTATTTTGGGATTTTTGAGTTTGGAATTTGGATTTTCCCTAGGAGGGGCTATGGCATTAGTTCCGATTGTAGTAGAACAATCATCACGTGGTGAACGGGCATATGATATCTATTCTCGATTATTAAAAGAGCGGATTATTTTTATCGGGACTCCCATCGATGATGATATTGCGAACTTGATTATCGCACAATTATTGTTTTTAGCATCGGAAGATAGTGAAAAGGATATTAATCTCTATATCAATAGTCCGGGAGGGTCAGTGACTGCCGGATTAGCGATCTATGATACGATGCAATTCATCCAGCCGCCGATATCAACTACCTGTATGGGACAAGCCGCTTCAATGTCGGCATTATTACTTGCTGCCGGAACGAAAGGGAAACGATTTTCGCTACCGCATGCCCGGGTTTTGATCCATCAGCCGTTAGGTGGAGTGCAAGGACAAGCCACTGATATTGATATTCAAGCGCGGGAAATCCTTCGGATCCGGGAAAAGGTAAACGAAATTTTAGTTAAGCATACCGGACAAACCCTCGATAAAATCAAAAAAGATACTGACCGCGACTTCTTTATGACTCCGGAACAGGCAAAAGATTACGGAATCATCGATGAAGTTATTGAGAAAAGAAAATAACGAGGTTTAATCTAAACACTACCACTTGTCATCTAAGAGATAAGAAGTGAATGAAAAAATAGCGTTCTTAGATTTCAGACTTTATTTAAATATCTATGAGTGATTTACATATCCCCCGCTGCTCATTTTGCGGAAAAACGAAAGACCAGGTTAGGCGATTAATCGCCGGTGGAACACATCCATTGTATCCGAATGTTTTTATATGCGATGAATGTATTCTTGAAGGAAGTAAAATTCTATTTAAAACCGGTGAATTCGGTAGACCCGAAGAAGCTTCTGCGCAAATAACTAATAAAGAAGATAGTCTCGCGCCGGAATTGCTTAATATACCAAAACCAACCGAAATAAAAACCGTGCTTGATGAATATGTTATCGGTCAAGACCGGGCGAAAAAAGCTATGGCGGTTGCGGTATATAATCATTATCGACGAATTCAGCAGAAGAAAGATGAACAAGGGATAGAAATCCAGAAGAGTAATATCCTGTTAATCGGTCCTACCGGCAGTGGAAAAACACTACTGGCCCAAACCTTAGCCCGGATTCTCCAGGTTCCATTTACGATCGCTGACGCGACCACATTAACCGAAGCGGGATACGTAGGAGAAGATGTTGAAAATATATTATTACGATTATTACAAGTAGCAAATTATGATGTCGCTAAAGCGGAAAAGGGAATTATCTATATCGATGAAATCGACAAAATCGCGAAAAAGACCGAAAATGTTTCCATAACGCGGGATGTTTCCGGTGAAGGGGTTCAACAAGCATTATTGAAAATTATAGAAGGCACCATCGCTAATGTACCGCCACAAGGCGGACGGAAACATCCGCAGCAGGAATATATCCGGATGAATACCGAGAACATTTTATTTATATGCGGGGGCGCGTTTGTCGGTTTGGATAAAATCATCGAATCAAGGATAAATGTATCCCGGATCGGATTTATTGCACCTGGCAAAGGTAAAAAAGAGCGAAAACTTGGTGAAATCCTGGCAGCAGTCCAACCGGAAGATTTATTAAAGTTCGGATTAATCCCGGAATTTATCGGCCGATTACCAGTGGTAACCGTGGTCCATGAACTGAGTGAAAACGATTTGGTTAAAGTATTGACCAAACCGAAAAACGCATTAACCAAACAGTATATGAAAATATTCGGTATGGAAGATGCCAAATTAACGTTCACAGAAGATGGGCTGCATGCCACTGCCAAAGAAGCGATTAAACGCGGTTCCGGCGCCCGCGGTTTGCGGTCGATATTAGAAGAAGTGATGCTGGATATCATGTTCGAATTACCTTCCCGCAAAGATATCAGCGAATGTATCATTAACGCGGAAGTGGTCCAGAAAAAGAAATCGCCGATTCTTATTATTCATCCTACCAAAAAAGCCCAACCGGCATAAATCTTTATTGATATTTTGTATCTAATTATTGAGTCGTATTTACCATTGCAAATATCCCCGATTTACTATGCACAATTCGGTTATAGTTGATTGGGCTCACCAGCAATGGTGGGTATTACCGAAAATAGAATTTATATCTTTACGGTATCAATAGTGTATGTTACGATTATTACTAATTGTTTCCAAAATATATTAAAATAATCTATTGAATCTACCGATCCTAATGTCGGGTATAGAAAGGGATGACTCCATTGAATAAACTGAATTCCCGGACGCAATTATGTAAACTAGCGAATAAATATGGGACGCCACTGTTTATTATCAGTCGCTCGAAACTGCTAAAAGAAGCGACCAGATTCCGAACGCTCTTACCTCGTGTAACACCATTTTATGCCGCTAAAGCGAATTCACATCCGGAAATATTAAAAGTATTCGCTAATGCCAAACTCGGGTTCGATGTGGCTTCGAAACCGGAAATCGATTCAGTTTTAGGACTCGGAGTTCCCCCTACCCGATTGATTTTCGCTAATACCGTTAAACGGCCGGAAGCGTTATCGTTTGCGAAATCAAAAGGCGTTACTTTAATGACGTTCGATGCAGAATATGAATTAAATAAAATCGCTAAATATTGTCCGGGAGCGAAAGTATTGGTTCGAATAAAAGTTCCGAACGTTGGCTCGATAGTTGAACTATCAGTCAAATTCGGCGTCGACCCGGCAGATGCAATTCCGCTGTTAATTAAATCGGCTAAATTGGGACTTAAACCGGTAGGAGTCAGTTTCCATGTCGGTTCGCAATGTACGCAAATTGAAAATTATCTGGAAGCGTTTGAAATGACATCGATTATCGTTCGCGATGCCAAGTTGAAACAGTTGCCACTGGAAATCGTTGATATTGGCGGCGGATTCCCGATTCGGCATTTTGACGATGATAAAGATATTTTCAGTCAGATGGCACCGCGGTTGAATAAAGAGATGAATCGATTGTTCGATTCATCTATCCAAATTATTGCCGAACCCGGCCGAGTGTTAGTCGGTCCGGCATGCACTCTAGTTATGCGGATTATCGGAAAATCGATACGCGCAAACAAACATTGGTATTATCTCGATGATGGAGTCTATGGAACATTATCCGGCATTGTATACGACCATTGTAAATATCAATATAAAGTATTACGGCGCGGCCATCTACAGATTTCGACTTTAGCCGGGCCGACCTGCGATTCGTTCGATATCATTTCATTGAGTGAAGATTTACCCGAACTGGAATTCGGTGATATGGTCTATGTCGATAATATCGGAGCGTATTCTATCGCCAGTTCAACCGAATTTAATAGTATTCCGAAAGCAAAAGTGATTGCGATAGATTAAAAATAGAATACCATAAATGCAAAGAACAAAAGCATTACATTTAAATTACCATTTCACTATTTAACTTACCATATCCTGGATCTGGATTAGGAGGATTTAACCATATGAAACGAGAACATCGATTACGAGAAGATGTATCGGAATTGCCTGATTGGCTGAAAGATAAGAAATGCCCGAAAAAGAAGATATATTTATCCGGAAAACGGATTATTCCGAAAGGGATTACCGGGCAAGAGAAATTCGCTGAAGTGATGGATTCAGCATTTCTAGCATATAATGGTGCCCGACTTCGGGAAGGATGCCAACTCTATGTGAATAAAATGCTGGAACCGGATGTTACAGTGGGAATGAGTGTCGCTGGTGCATTAACCCCAGCAGGATTAGGATGCTCGTGTATCATCCCATTGATTAAAGCCGGGTTCGTCGACTGGATTGTTGCCACCGGTGCAAACATGTATCATGACCTGCATTTTGCGTTTAATCTACCGCTGCATGTCGGCTCCCATCTGGTAGATGATGCAGATTTACGGAAAAATGATGTCGTCCGAATCTATGATGTGCTGCTTGGATATACCGATTGCCTAATGCAAACTGATGAAATCTTACGATCGATAATCGTTCAGCCGGAATTCCAAAAGGAAATGGGTACTTCAGAATTCTATTATCTGCTAGGCAAATATGCCGCGGAATGGGAACGGAAAAGTGGCAATAACGATGTATCTGTTCTTGCCGCAGCATATCGTGCCGGAGTACCGGTATATACCAGTTCTCCGGGAGATTCGACAATAGGAATGAACATCGCCGGGGTTGAATTGCAGGGAAATAAATTACGTATTAATCCTTCAATCGATGTAAATGAGACCACCTCGTTTGTTCTGGAAGCAAAACGGTCCGGCGGGAAATCGGCAGTGGTTCTTATCGGTGGCGGAAGTCCCAAGAATTTCATGCTCCAGACCGAGCCGCAGATT
>JBHGBB010000105.1:0-13475 GCA_041946755.1 bacterium
TTACCACCAGATAAATTAATCAATAAATTCGTTATTGGCGAGTTTGTCGATTATCGGACTCCGGAATATTGCCAAGAATATCTAAAAGTTATTGAGAAAGCGCAGGGAAAAGTATAATACTATGCAATCTGACCGTATAGAGATTCGTTTATCCGGTTCCGGTGGACAAGGACTGATTACTGCCGGAATCATTCTCGCCGAAGCGGCGGGAGTATATGAACATAAACAAGCGACTCAATCGCAGTCGTATGGTCCGGAAGCGCGCGGTGGTGCTAGTAAATCGGAAGTTATCATCAGCACGCAGGATATCGATTATCCCAAGGTAATCCAACCGGATATTTTATTGGCAATGACTTCTTTAGCCAAAGAGAAATACCTCGCCGATTTAAAACCAAATGGGATTGCGATAATCGATTCTACTTTTGTAAAGGAAACCATTGCAAAACCAGGTGTATATTCTATTCCTATCAGTAAACTTGCTAAAGAGCAAACCGGAAAGATGATTACGGCGAATATCGTTGCTCTTGGTGCGATTGTCGCTATAACCAACATCGTTTCCCGGAAAGCGGTTGAACAGGCGGTATTAGCCCGGGTACCCAAAGGTACTGAGAAACTCAATATTGCTGCCTTACGCGCCGGATTCAATGCCGGCGATGCCGTGTTAAAATCATAAAACTGAAATCATATTTTGGAATAATATAGGCTATAGAAAGGATTAATTGGATGAAAATTCACGAATACCAGGCAAAGCAGATTATCGCTAAATTCCAAATTCCTATTCAAAAAGGTGATGTCGCTACTACGGTTAAAGAAGCAGTAGCTATCGCTGAGAAACTCAACATGCCCGTGGTGATTAAAGCACAAGTGCATGTTGGAGGTCGAGGGAAAGCCGGTGGGGTTAAACTCGCAGCTGATATAAAATCGGTGGAAGCAGCAGCTACCGCCATCCTCGGTATGAAAATTAAAGGATTAACCGTAGAAAAAGTGTTGATCGCTGAAGCGGTTGATATCGATAAAGAGTATTATCTCGGGATAACGGTTGATCGGGAAGCGCAGCGGAATATTTTTATGGTGAGTTCAGCCGGAGGTGTTGATATTGAAGCCGTCGCTGCGAATACGCCGGAGAAAATAGCTAAAACCCATGTTAATCCCGGTATCGGATTGCATGATTACCAGCTACGTCAATTATGTTATGCGGCGAAATTAGATAAGCAATATATTGCAGCCATCAGCCAAATCTTAACGAAATTATACCGGGCTTATATCGCTACCGATGCCTCGTTAGCAGAGATAAATCCATTAGTGATAACCAAACAAGGAACAATCATCGCAGCCGATGCGAAAATTAATATCGATGATAATGCGTTATACCGGCATCCGGAATTCGATATCTATAAAGAAGAGAGTGAAGAGGATGCCATTGAAGCGGAAGCGCATCGGCGGAATATTCAATATGTCCGGCTAGACGGAAACATCGGTATTCTCGGGAATGGAGCCGGATTGGTTATGGCAACCATCGATGAGGTTAAACGAGCCGGAGGAGCAGCCGCGAATTTCCTGGATATCGGGGGCGGTGCCAAATCCGAGTTGGTAAAAAATGCGTTAGAAATCGTTTTGATGGATAAAAAGATCACCGGTATTATGTTTAATGTTTTCGGTGGAATCACCCGGTGTGATGAGGTTGCCAAAGGATTAATCGAAGCCACCAGAACCATGAAAATCGATGTACCTATCGTAGTACGTTTAACGGGAACGAATGAATTTGAAGGACGGGAACTGCTGAAATCAACGAAATTAGTCCCTGCAGAGAGCATGCAAGAAGCAGCACAGAAAATCGTTCAATTAACGAAATGAAAGGATTAACTATTTCTTTATTATGAGTATTTTAATCAATAAAAATACCAAAGTAATGGTTCAAGGGATAACTGGCCGAGAAGGAGAATTCCATACTAAACAGATGATTGTATACGGGACCAAAGTCGTTGCTGGAGTTACTCCCGGTAAAGGTGGCTCAACGATTTTAGATGTGCCTATCTTCGATACCGTTAAAGATGCGGTAACCACTACCGGAGCGAATGCTTCTGCGATATATGTACCTGCGCGATTCGCAGCCGATGCAGCATATGAAGGGATTGATGCCGGGTTGGATTTAATTGTGTGTATTACCGACGGGATTCCGACTCAGGATATGATTCAGGTAGTGAATGCTTTAAAACAATCGCCATCGCGGTTGATTGGACCGAACTGTCCGGGTATTATCTCACCGGAAGAAAGCAAGATTGGTATTATTCCCGGTAATATTGCTAAAAAGGGGAATATTGGAGTAGTATCACGGAGTGGCACGTTAACTTATGAAATTGTCAATGATTTAACCAAATCCGGGTTTGGCCAATCTACCTGTATTGGAATCGGTGGCGACCCTATTCTTGGCATGCGGTTTATTGATATTCTGCCGTTATTTGAAGCTGACCCGGAAACTAAAGTAGTGGTATTAATTGGTGAAATTGGCGGGACTGACGAAGAAGTAGCTGCAGAATATATCAAAACGATGACCAAACCGGTAGTAGCGTTTATCTCTGGTCGTACCGCACCGCCTGGTAAACGCATGGGACATGCCGGTGCGATTATTTCCGGTGGTAAAGGTACCGCTGAAGCTAAATTAGCAGCATTTGCTGCGGCGAAGGTACCAGTGGCAGATACTACCCAAGAAATACCGGGTTTGATTAAAAAGATTATCGCCGTTTAGGATAATTGACTATAATTTTAAACACTAGGCAAGATAAAAGCAAGTTATCCAATGGATAACTTGCTCGATAACCTTTATAGAATCAATTATATTAAAGTGAATTCACCGCCGGTGAGTTTGCTTTACCTAAAACCATGAGGAGGTAAATGTCTATGAAACTTAAATGGCTTGGACATAGTTCCTTCTTATTAACTGCTGCTGATGGTATCACGTTATTAACCGATCCTTACCAACCGAATAGTTCTAATGGCACGTTACGGTATGCTTCTTACACTGAACCGGTGGATATTGTCACCGTCAGCCATGAACATTCGGATCATTGGTATCCTAAAGGATTGGTTGGAAAGCCGACGATTGTTAAATGGAGCGGTGCGTATAATGCTAAAGGGATTAATATTAAAGGCGTATCGGTCTTCCATGATACTGAAAAAGGCCGGCAGCGGGGTAATAATATTATATTCATTATTACCATGGATACCCTAAAAATCTGTCATTGTGGCGATTTAGGTCATGTACTTTCTACTATAGATATCGCAATGATCGGACCGATAGATGTTCTTCTGATACCAGTAGGCGGATATTATACGATTGACGCTAACGATGCGACTGAAGTTATTAAACAATTACATCCGAAACTTGTTATCCCGATGCATTATCTGACTGATAAATGCTCGTTTCCGATTAAGCCGGTAGATGAGTTTTTGAAAGGGAAAACGAATTTCCGAAAAGAACAATCGTCAGAGATCGAAGTTACTACCAGCTCGTTACCGAAGCAGCAGGAGATTATTGTTTTACAGCATGCGTTATAAATCATATCGCGCTTGGGACGAAATGAGAAACTGCTAGATTAGTATTGATTTTCAATATTAATTAACCAGTATTTATAAATGCGGTTTTTAGAAAGGAGTTATCTATGAGCAATCATGAGGAATGGAATGAAACACCGGTTGAAGGAACGCAAGATACTTGGCAGATAGAAAACGAAACTGCGGCTCGAATAGAGCGACCCCAAAAAAGGAAAGGTGAAACCAGTGCGATTAAAATTGTTGATACTACCTTACGCGATGGTGAACAAACTGCAGGAATAGTGTTTCGATTGGATGAAAAAGTCCAGATCGCTAAACTCCTGGATAAAGCCGGGGTGAAACAAATTGAAGCGGGATTACCGGCGATGGGTGGCGAAGAAATGGAAGCGGTTAAGGCGATTGCGAAACTCGGATTACGCACCAGCATTTTAGCTTGGAACCGAGTGGTTATACCGGATATTGATGCCTCAATTGCTTGCGGAGTAGATGCGGTAGCGATTTCAGTTCCCACCTCTGATATTCATATCGAGCATAAACTCCATAAAGACCGAAATTGGGTATTGGAAAACCTTGGCCGAACGATAGATTATGCTAAAAGCCATGGTTTATATGTTTCCGCAAATGCGGAAGATGCTTCGCGAACCGAAATGGACTTTTTAGTTCAGGTTGCAGAGACTGCGCGTGATGCCGGGGCTGATCGATTCCGGTTCTGCGATACGATTGGTATGCTAGACCCTTTTGAAACGTATCGTCGGATTCGAATTATACTCGATGTGGTTGGTCTTCCAGTTGAAATTCATGCACATAATGAGTTCGGGATGGCAACGGCTAATACGATCGCCGGAGTTCGGGCTGGAGCAACTTATGTCGGAGTTACGGTAAACGGGTTAGGCGAACGAGCCGGAAACGCACCGTTAGAAGAAGTAGTGATGGCATTGAAATATGTCGAGAAAATCGATATTAAATTCGAATTATCGATGCTCCACGAATTATGCGAGTATGTGGCAAAAGTTTCCGGTCGCGACATCTGGGATTCGAAACCGATTGTTGGAAAAAAGATCTTCCATTATGAAGCGGCGCATACCAGTGATGGAGTTTTAAAAGAACCCAGTACCTACGAAGCATTTTCGCCATCGGAAATCGGTGCGGTACGACAGATGCGGATTGGAAAGCATTCCGGCTCTCATGCGGTTAAATCGAAATTTGAAGAGTTTGGTATTCTCCTCGATGACGCCACCACCGCGAAAATTATCGAAGCAGTCCGGAAAAAAGCGGTTGAGGTTAAACGGGAATTATTCGATAAAGAATTGATGTTAATCTATTATTCGATCGTTGGCATTCCCGGTAAATAGAAGCAAAAGTATAGATTTCAGTTGTCAGATGTTAGGTATCAAGAGACTAATAATCATAATCTAAAATCGGAGTTGGTTTAGGAGCATTATGCGAGAAATAGAGGCAAAACAAATTACCCATGCAGTAGCAAAAATGTGTGTAGAATCGAATTATATCTTGCCGGATGATGTTCTTACCGCATTAAAACAGCAAAAAGATAATGAAGAATCTCCTTTGGGAAAAGAGATTTTCGATCAACTTATCGAAAATGCGAAAATCGCTGAAACCGAGAATTGCCCGATATGTCAGGATACCGGATTAACCGTAGTCTTCGTAGAATTGGGACAAGAGGTTCATATCACTGGTGGTACCCTGACCGAAGCGATTAATGCCGGAGTTAGAAAAGGATATCAAGAAGGATATCTGCGGAAATCGATTGTCAACCATCCATTCTTACGTAAAAATACCGGGGATAATACCCCGGCAATAATTCATACTACCCCAGTTCCTGGTGATAAATTAAAAATCACCATTGCTCCGAAAGGTGGCGGCTCGGAAAATATGAGCGCATTAAAAATGATGAAACCCTCCGATGCAGTTGCCGGAGTTAAAAAGTTTGTGGTTGATACGGTTAAAGCTGCCGGGTCTAACCCCTGCCCGCCGATTATTGTCGGTGTTGGTGTAGGAGGTAATTTCGAGATGGCAGCGATTCTGTCTAAAAAAGCGTTGTTACGCGAACTGGGAGTACATCATACTGAAAAGGATATTGCCGAATTAGAGACCGAACTGCTGAAATTAGTCAATCAAACCGGGATTGGTCCACAAGGACTCGGTGGTAGAATTACCGCACTGGCGGTAAATGTCGAAATTCATCCATGCCATATCGCTAGTATGCCGATAGCGGTTAATATTCAATGCCATGCCGCCCGGCATCAGGAAACGATTTTATAACGGTTATTTATAAGCTCATTAATTTAATGCAAAAGTGATTTTTTTCCATTTGGTAAAGAATCATACTGGTATCTATAAACCGATACTTTAAGATATAAATTTAACTTAAGATATTTCAATATTTAAGATATAAAATATAATCATACTGTGGTATTTTTGTTGATATGGAGAGGAACCAGAGCGGCTTTAACCCGCTCTGGTTCCTCTCCCCATATAACCTGGAGTAAATAATGCACTTTCTAGCAGGCATATTGATAGTCGTTTTAACCATCATTATCATCTGGTTAATTTCTTCTTTTAATCTATTTATTAAAGGGAAAAATCTGATTGCGGAAGCTTGGAGTGGCATTGATGTCCAATTAAAACGGCGCTATGATTTAATTCCGAATCTGGTTGAATCGGTTAAAGGATATAGCCAGCATGAACGGAAATTGTACGAAGATATCGCTAATATCCGGAGTCAGGCTATTTCAACTCAAGGAGTATTAGAAAAAGGGCAAATCGAAACCGCGTTAACCCAGCAATTACGGAGTTTAATTGCAGTCTCTGAACGGTATCCAGATTTAAAAGCCAACCAGAATTTCTTAGAGTTACAGAAAAGCCTTACTAATATTGAAGATGAGATTCAGTTAGCCAGGCGATATTACAACGGTACTGTCCGGGATTTTAATATAAGGGTAGAATCGTTTCCCAGCAATATTATCGCTATGATTTTCGTTTTCAAACGGGCGGATTTCTTTGAAATTGAGGTTGCAACTCAGCGGGAAGCACCAACCGTGAAACTATAATCCCGGTGATTCTTTTCCATTTGGCAAATAATCACCCTGGTTTATAAGGTTTACATCGATTATAAGACAATATTTCGGAGTGAAGGGAAAATGGTAAAAAGATTCAGTTTATTTATAGTTTTGGTACTTAATTGCCTTCTCATCCCTTATCCTCTGCAAGCCCAGACCGAACCGGAAAAGATTTTATCCTACCATAGCCAAATCGAAGTGTCTACCGATGCTTCGATGAAAGTGACTGAAACTATCACAGTCCGCTGTAATGGCGATCAAATCAAACGCGGAATTTATCGCGACTTCCCTACCCGATACCGGGATAAATATAACAATCGATATAAAGTCGAATTCGAAGTTATCGGAATTCAACGCGATGGGAACATTGAACCTTATCATCTCAAAGACATCAATAACGGAAAACGGATTTATATTGGCGATAAAGATACGCTCCTGAATCCGGGAATATATACTTATACCATAATATTTCGAACCAATCGACAACTAGGGTTTTTTAAAGACCATGATGAACTCTATTGGAATGTTACCGGGAATGGCTGGGATTTCCTAATAGATACAGCCTCCGCCACTGTTATTCTACCTGAAGGGGCAAAACAGAATATCACCGAAACCGATGCCTATACCGGACCAAAGGGAGCGAAGGGAAAAGATTTTATCAAGGATGTTGATTCAAGCGGAAATCCAACTTTTATTACTACACGAGCATTAGAGCCAAACGAAGGATTAACCATCGTTGTTTCCTGGAAAAAAGGTTTTATAACCGAACCGACCGCACAACAGCAATTCAGTTATTTCCTAAAAGATAACTATACTATCCTTTTTGCATTAGCCGGTCTGATTCTGGTAAGCATCTATTATCTAACGGTATGGTCTTTTGTCGGAAAAGATCCGGCTAAAGGAACGATTATTCCGCAATATTACCCTCCAAAAGGATTCTCACCGGCAGCGGTACGGTATATCGCCAGAATGGGATTCGATACCAAAGCGTTTACAGCAACCATCTTAAATCTCGCGGTAAAAGGATATTTAACAATTCAGGAATCGAAAGGTGAATACTCGATATATAAAACCAAACAAGAGAATATCGAACTTGCTCCTGAAGAACAGAAGATTGCTGATAAATTATTTGCAGGCTTTGATTCGTTTACCTTCAGCCAGAGCCGACATACTACCATTAAAGAAACATTGCAGACTTTAAAAAACTATTTACATCTGAATTTTGAAGCAAACTACTTCTTAAACAACTACCCATATTTTACTTCCGGATTAATCATCTCGATTTTTATCATCCTCTTGATTGCTATCCCATTAGCTCTTTCAAGAGGTGGTGAAGCGATATTTCTTTTGTTATTCATGAGTGTGTGGTTATCGATATGGACATTCGGAGTAAGTTTTCTGGTAATCCAGGTTTATACCAACTGGAAA
The DNA here is from genome assembly GCA_041946755.1 of bacterium. Classification (GTDB taxonomy): domain Bacteria; phylum UBP4; class UBA4092; order JAOAEQ01; family JAOAEQ01; genus JBHGBB01. The sequence continues at coordinate 8,061 of JBHGBB010000105.1, forward strand.
AATGTTTTGTTTGGTAGTATCCATCGGATAACTTCGTTGATAAGTGCGCTATTTTTAAGTGCATTTTCCCTACCGTTTATCGGTGGAGAAATCGCCGGGATTTATATGTTATCAACCGCAACCTCCGGCTGGTTCGTTATCTATTTACTTCTTGTGGGAATAATAAACTATCTATTTTATCATCTACTTAAAGCACCGACACTTATGGGAAGACAACTTCTCGATAAGATTGAAGGGTTTAAAATGTTTCTGACCGTAACTGAAAAAGACCGATTGAATATCTTAAATCCGCTGGGCAGAACTCCGGAATTGTTCGAACGATACCTGCCTTATGCATTAGCACTAGATGTAGAACAAGCTTGGACAGAACAATTTTCTGAGGTGCTCAATCAAGCATCTACTGACGGTAGAGCTTATTCGCCAAGTTGGTATACCGGTACCACAGCATTCAGTGCTCTCGGTGCAGGAGCGTTTGCTTCATCATTAGGCAATTCATTTTCCGGGGCAATTTCATCCTCATCCAGCGCTCCGGGCTCAAGTTCCGGTGGAGGTGGCGGTGGATGGTAATCACCAACACCGAAACCAGCTTTTCATTATCGTTAACGGATATCAAACTATTTAATATCATAAAAAGGAATAGGTTATGTCAAAAATTATTCGAATCAATCCTCCTTTAACTAATGAACAGGTGGCAGCATTAAAAAGCGGTGACCGGGTATTAATTTCCGGGATAATATACACTGGCCGCGATGCTGCGCATAAACGCATGTTCGAGTTACTGCAAACCGGAAAAGAATTGCCGGTAGATTTAAAGGGACAAATAATTTACTATGTCGGCCCAACCCCTGCCCGACCAGGACAAGCTATCGGTTCAGCTGGTCCAACCACTTCCGGCAGAATGGATGTTTACGCGCCAAGGATGCTTGAGTATGGATTAAAAGGGATGATTGGTAAAGGCATGAGGTCAGCGGAAGTTAAAGAAGCGATTAAACAGTATAAAGGAGTATATTTTGCGGCAACCGGTGGTGCCGGAGCATTACTTGCGAAAACTATCAAAAAAGCTGAAGTAGTCGCATATCCGGAATTAGGACCGGAAGCAATATATCGCTTAGAAGTAGCGGATTTTCCAGCGATCGTTATCAATGATTGTTATGGCAACGATTTATATCTTGAAGGTGTTAAAGCGTACGCGAAAGAATAATCGGTATGGATATACTAATCCAAAATGGAACAATAGTTACTGAAGATAAGATATTTCAAGCGGATATCGGTATTCGCGGTGAGAAAATCGCTAGCATTAGAAATAAAATACCTCAATCTGCTTTTACAACCGTAATCGATGCAAAAGGTAATTATATCTTCCCCGGTGGGATCGATGCCCATGTGCATTTCCAATTGCCGATTGGAAATGGATTGGTTAGTAAAGATACTTTTTCTTCTGGGACGAAAGCTGCTGCTTGTGGCGGGATTACCACTATCATCGATTTCGCTACTCAGCAAAAAGGGGAATCGCTAATTTCAGCAATCCAAAAGAGAAAAGCTGAAGCCGAATCACAGGTTTGTATCGACTATTCATTACATTGCGCAATTACCGATTGGAATGAGAAAACCAAAAAAGAGTTAGGGATTCTAGTTAAGCAAGGAATACCGAGTTTTAAATTCTTTTTAGTATACGGTGACCGGGGATGGAAAGCAACCGATGCGGTATTATTTTCGGCACTTGAAGAATCGGCTCGATTACATGCTTTGGTGATGATTCATGCGGAAAATGACGAGATTGTTAATCTCTTAACCGCAAGATATAGTGCTCCGAAACTACGAAAAAAATATGGGGCTTATGCTTTGGCCTTATCCCGACCGAATTATGTTGAAGAAGAAGCCGTTGTCCGAACCATAAAATGGGCTGAAGTTACCGGGGGCAACCTGTATATCGTTCATATGTCGACTAGCGAAGCAGCGGCGGCTGTGAGACTAGCGCAATTAAAAGGAATTTACGTTTATGCCGAAACTTGTCTGCAATATTTGCTGTTAACCCATACAGTATTCAGACAGAAAAACGGGCATTTGTTTGGCACCTGCCCTCCAGTAAAATCATTTTTAGATAAGGATGCGCTTTGGCAAGCATTAGCAAACGGAACCATAGCGGTCGTTGCAACTGATACCTGTTCTTTTGATACCAAACAGAAATCGCAATGGCATGGCGATTTCCGGCGAATCCCTTATGGGATGCCGGGAGTTGAAACTATGATGCCATTACTCTTCTCAGAAGGAGTACTAAAAAATCGAATTGCATTAACCCAGTTTGTTCAGCTAACCAGTACCAATCCTGCAAAACTATTTGGGCTTTATCCGCAAAAAGGAAATATTCGGGTTGGTGCTGATGCGGATTTGGTGATATTCGATCCGAATAAACGAAGTACGATTTCAGCTAAATCGCTTAATACTGATTGTGATTGGTCACCGTATGAAGGAAAGAAGATTATCGGTGCTCCCATATATACATTGTCTCGTGGTAGAATTATTGTTCAAAATAGTCAATTTATCGGCCAACCTGGCCATGGCCATTTTATTAAACGGAAAGAGGTGAAGTTATGAAAGCAGCGAAACGCGGTATGTGGTCTTGGTTTCTACAACGACTCACCGGGTTATTATTGGTCACTGCTATGGCAGTTCATTTTATCGTCACCCATTTTCAGAGTCATACGGCAATAACCTTCGATCAAGTATCTTCCCGATTACAGACTACTACCTGGCAGTTATTCGATATATCCTTATTAGCTCTGGTAATTTATCATGGCTTTAACGGATTATGGGCAATTATGTTGGATTTCAAACCGAGTATCCTAATAAAAAACGTTGTCGGTTGGGGACTAAGTTTATTCGGTATGTTAGTATTTGTATACGGGTCTTGGGCCTTAATGGCGTTCACTAAATAGGAGGAAAGTATGAAAGTTGTAGAAGTAATACCCAGTTTATTGAAAAATGCGTTTCTCAATAAATTTCCCGGGATGGGTTCGTTCTGGATTCAGCGGGTTACCGGGGTTATCCTCGCATTATATCTTATTCCGCATATTATCATTATTAGTACCGCTAAACTATTCAGCGGAGCGACTTTTAGCCAGGTTATTGGATGGATGCATTCTCCAATAGTATGGATACTTGAACTCTCTATGATTTTAGGATTGGCGTTCCATATGCTAAACGGCTTAAGAATTATCTTAGTCGATTTCTTTTCCTTAAGCAGAAAACAACAGCAGATGCTCTGGGCAGCATCACTCGGTTGTTTTGCTATCGTCGGAATAAGCATCGTTCTCTATTTACCGAAATTTATCAACTTTTTCGCAGATCATGCGTTCTAGAAAGTGAGGTTTATTTAAGGTGATATATCATCGAATTTTAGTAGTCGGCGGCGGGTTAGCCGGACTACGCGCAGCGATAGCCGCAAGTGAAAACAATACCGATGTTGCGGTAATATCGAAGGTTCATCCGGTTCGGTCGCATTCATTAGCCGCGCAGGGTGGTATAAATGCGGCGTTAGCCAATAATCCGAAAGGGAAAAATGATAATCCCCGACTTCATGCATTTGATACGGTTAAAGGCAGCGATTTCCTGGCTGACCAGGATGCGGTTATGACTATGACTGAACAAGCGCTTCCCATCATTTATGAAATGGAACATTGGGGATGCCCATTTTCTCGGACTGATGACGGGAAAATCGCACAACGACCGTTTGGCGGTGCCGGATTCCCGCGTACCTGCTATTGCGCAGATAAAACCGGTCACGTCTTATTACATACATTATATGAACAAATCGTTCGATTAGAAATTCCGGTTTATGAAGAATATATGGTAATCGCTCTCGTGGTAGAAGATAACCTCTGCCGGGGAGTAGTAACCATAAATATGCGTACCGGAGAATTGGTCCCGATGATGGCCGAAGCAGTTATCTTCGGTACCGGTGGTGCCGGTCGGGCATATAAAAATACTACTAACGCAGTAATTAGTACCGGCTTGGGTATGGCAATCCCCTATTGGGCGGGTATACCTTTGAAAGACATGGAATTTGTTCAATTCCATCCGACCACCTTATTCGGAACTAATATCTTGATGACTGAAGGAGCCCGAGGTGAAGGTGGATATCTGCTGAATAACAAGGGTGAACGATTCATGCAGAAATATGCTCGGGAGGCGATGGAACTAGCGCCACGTGATATTGTTTCCCGATCGATTCAAACTGAAATTAACGAAGGGCGCGGATTCGAAAATGCTTATGTACACCTTGATTTAAGGCACCTAGGTGCAGAAAAAATCATGGATCGATTACCTGGGATTTGGGATATCGCAGTCCATTTTGCCGGAGTCGATGCTACTAAAGAACCGATACCAGTTCAGCCAGGACAGCATTATTCAATGGGAGGTATCGATTGCAATGCTGACGGAGAGACGGTTATTAAAGGGGTTTATGCAGCTGGAGAATGTGCTTGCGTTAGTGTCCATGGAGCAAATCGACTGGGTGGTAACTCGCTACTAGAAACAATCGTTTTCGGGGCATTGGCTGGAAAAGCAGCAGTTAAATATGCGACCAGTAAAAAAGAATTTAGAAAAGGCGAAGCAGCTATATTAGCCAAAGTTAAGGAACAGGAAAATAAACTCAGTCAAATCTGCAGTTCTAATGGGAAAGAGAAATATGCGGTAATTCGGGATGAATTAGGATCGACCATGGCTGAAAAAGCCGGCATATTCCGTAAAGAAGCGGAAATGAAACAGGGGTTTGCGAAAGTTAAAGAATTGCAAGCGCGGTTTAAACAAGCGCAATTAACTTATACCGGGAAAAAAATGAATCTAGATTTGGTCTGGTACCTGGAATTAGAAGGAAACCTTGCCTCAGCAGAAGCGATTTTAGCCGGAGCGATTACTCGAACCGAATCCCGTGGTTCGCATTCTCGTACCGATTATCCTAAACGGGATGATGCAAATTGGTTGAAACATACAATCGCTGAATATACTCCTGATGGAGCGAAACTGAGTTATAAACCTGTTACCTTAGGGATTTTTACTCCTGAAGAAAGGAAATATTAGAAAGATAGTCCTAAATGAATAGTTCTTAGTCTTAAGATAACTTCCTTTTAGGACTTTGGACTTCGGATTTAGGACTTTGGACTTATGCCTGTTTTTAAAGTATTCCGGTTCGACCCGGATGTAGAAAAAACATTCCATTTTGATACCTTTGAAGTTCCTACCCGACCAGGATTAACGGTGCTCGATGGATTGAATTATATTCGCGACTATCTTGACGGTTCGGTAACCTATCGGTCATCATGCAGAGCGGCAGTATGCGGGTCATGTGCCATGCATATTAATGGGAAATACCGGCTCGCTTGTGAAACCCAGGTGAGTGACCTTCGTTCTCAAACG
>JBHGBB010000106.1:0-13446 GCA_041946755.1 bacterium
TAATTCTTTTCCAGCGGAGTTGCACCGAACGAGATCGATCTCGTTCGGTGCAACTCCGGTATCGGGTAGGTGGCAAACAATGGTAATCGAGAAACCCAGGAATCGATACGCAAGATAAATTATTGTTAGAAGGTTAATAGTGATAGAAATAACATGATAAAGTGGATTTAGGGTAGGGGCGAGGTTACCTCGCCCATAGTTCTATCGCTCCAGAAAGGTAAGATTTCCGGTTAAGATTGAAAACATTATGGTTAGATGACTGGTGCATTTTAAAACCGAATCTTTTGCCAAATGGAAAAAGATTCAAATTCGATTCAGTCGAATTCTTATCTGAATTCTTTTCCAAATGGAAAAGAATTATTATCTCGTTAAAACGAAAACAGAATAAGTATATCGCCATATTTATCCCGGAACCTGTCTCTATTTTATTATATAGAATAGACAGGTTTATTCATTCTGCACTTGTGGCGATTCAGTCGTTTTTCCCTTCTTATCCTTAATCAGGGTGTCTAAACTCCATTTAACTCCACCGCGGCTCGCGATATATAAGAAGATGAAACAATAGAGTACCGCCAGTTCGCCTTTATTAACAATCGGGAAAAACATGGTACCGATTTGGAATTTCCAATGCGCCTGGAAATACGCTACCGCCATTTCACCGCTGCAGATGAACGCAGCAATCCGGGTACCCAATCCCAGCATAATCATGATCCCACCGCAAAATTCGATTATCCCGGCGAACCATAACTGGGACCCGACCGGTGGGGTAGGGAATTCAGCAAATAAACCGAACAGCTTCTGCGCGCCATGAAACGCAAACATTATCCCTGCCATAAACCGTAATAAAAAGTAAAAATCATCTGCATATTTTTCTAACCAGCGCATAACGATTTTCTCCTTTCCCAAAATTGGGGATAGAAAACAGGATTTTGTCTCTAGACTAATAATAGCAAAACATTTTATAGATTACAATACAATATTAAGTATTGTAAGGACAAAAGAGAGAAAAGTCACGAAAGAAATAAAATATTAGTTCGGTAGAAGAAGATAAAAAGAGAGAGATACCGCTCTTAGGTAATATTCGCTTGCAGATACGTTAATGCTTCTTCTTCAATATTGGCTATTGATTGAAATTGCTGCGCCGCAATTTGGAGTTTTGCATCGATATCATTCATGGTGATGGCATCTTTAAACATCAATCCGATTTCAGTAAACCGTTTACCGGATTCATCGAACATCGCCGCCGCTTTTTCAAAAGCCATACTTTTAACCATCGGTGCCGTTTCTTTCAAGAATCGGGCATACATATACCGGAAACAGCCGCCACCGGTACCGCCAACTTCGATGAAGATATATAAGGTAAACAGATTCGCCCTTAGTTCTTTATCGGAAAAACATTTCGGCCATTTGAGAATCTCTTTAGCAGTAAGCCGAATCCCTTTAACCCCGAAATTTTTAATCGGCGGATTTAACATCGCTTCGATTGTCTGTTTAATAGCAGCAGTGATATCTTTCTTCTCAGGTGCATGAAATCGGCTGAACTCGAATTCGAGCGATGTATTTTTCGGTGGGAACGGTTTATATTTCGAATTTCTGGCTAGGCTCAATTGTTCCAAAGTAATCGGATAATAGAATCCTTTTTTTAATCCGGCAGCTTTGTTATCCATATCCGACGCTAAAACGGTATGATTGCCATCAAACCCGCAGATGATAAAGGTATGTCCGCCGAAATGATAATCTTTCGGCAATTCGAACCAGGGCAGAAACCCCATATCCCCGAACACCATCACCGGCTCTTGTTGGGAGAGTTTCGAGACCAGCATCGCTTCAGCCTTCTTCGCGCTTGATGTGGAGATAGGTTTAATCTTCACTCCGGTTCGAGCGCCAATATCGCCAAAGAAATTCTTCATATTCCCGCGGCCGCCAACGAAAACATAGTTCTCTTTCCCAAGTTTCATCTGCCAATAGATAAACCCTAACCCGGCGCCAAGTCCCAACAGCATATCTTCCGATATCGGATGGTCATAATGATAATATATTTTAGCTAAAGCATTGGTCTGGCAATGGTACCCATCCATTGCCGGACAACTTTCAAACGGTTGAATACTGGAAATGGTGTTGGTTATCATCTCGAAACATGCCTCCTAGAGCAGTCCTTGAGATTTAAATACTTCTTCTACGATTCCGCGAGCTGTTTTCCCGGTAGGATTCTCTCCACCGGTAATATTGCAAGCAAATATATAGGTGATTCCATTGTTTTCAAGAAACCCCACAAACCAACCTACCTCTGGTTTATCATGAGCATTCGATCCCGACCCGGTTTTGCCATAGAGGGTTCCTTTGTCTGTTTTCATCACCTGCATAATATCCCGCAAGATAGCGATATGCTTCTTCGAAAACGGGAGTCTGCCATCAAGTAGTTTATTTAATAATGCTATCTGTTCATCGGCGCTGATTTTAATCGAAGTTTTCCCTGGGAAAGGTAACCAAAACATATCTATTCCGGAAGAGATATCCTTCGATCCATAATCGATTCGATCGATATATTTTTTCATGCGCTTAGCGCCAATCTGCCGGGCTAACCCTTGAAACGCCGGTACCGCTGAAACGCGAAATGCCTGCCGCAGCGTTAAATCCTGATTCCACCCTTCGATGCTGCGATGAATCCCATCCCATGTATACCAAGGGTCGTCCGGACTTTTTAATATACCCAATTTTAGGCCGATCAGGGTATTGTATATTTTATATGTTGAGCATGGAGTGAGTCGATGAGAGCTCAGGGTTGGATTAGCATTAATAATAGTCTTAGTCGAGTGATTATAGATAACGAATGCAGTATGATAATTTTTAAATAGGGTGGTATCGATCTCTTGGGCGCTACATAGATTAATGATAATTAAAACGAAAATAAGATTGCATATGATTCGTTTAAGAACTGGCATAGTAATTCATCTGATGTTTATTGTAAGACAGATTATCCAAACGACAGATATTAGATAATACTAGCATAATGGATAAAGCTAAACAACCATACGATTTTACTACTTACCTAATCTCACTATGGTAGAGACACCGACATTTTTGGTACATCGTTTATTCCCGGTGCGATGCGAATCCAACCGTAACCTGCCAATACTGCGAATCCATCTGCCTGCCGGTACTACTTCAGCATATGGTATTTTATAATACTGACCTAAACACCATAACGCATTCAGGTCATCACCATCATAACTGACTTCATTGGCGGTTTTCAGGTGGATTAGAAATTCGGTTAAAAAATCTTCCAGAGTTTTCCCGGTTTCCCCTCGATATCGTTCTTCACGTAGCATTGCTAGATACTCCCGCGGGGAATAACCGATTTCGAGCTGTTTCCTACCGCCGATTATCTTTCTTTTGTCCGTACTCGGTATTGTTGGCAGATTTTCTATGAGTCCGATAGACCAGCCGGGAACCCCGCAAATCCGGGGATTATTGATAACCGCTAATTTGGTCTGTCCTTGGTGATAATTAGAATACTCTCTCGGAAAATAAATCAGTTTATCGGTATCAATCACCTGTTTTAAGGTATCCCAAACCCAGACTTGTTTCTCTTGATTTACCCGAACCGGAATTAACCGGGATGATTTTGACCGGCGAGTACGATATATTGTGCCGGATGCGGCATGGGATATAATCGCTGATTGCAATCGTTCTATCAGTTTAGGTATCGGAATTGCTAAAGGAGTTAATACTAGCCGGTTGAATCCTTGCAGGACTTTTCTAGCAACTAGCTTTCGATTTTGAGCAAAAAGTTTACTAACCTGTTCCAAGGTTGGTATTGGATACTTCTTCTTATCAATGCCAATCACTCCCATGCTTTCAGATTTTAAAAGATGATTGAGAATACCGGTGCGGTTTAAGGCGGTGATACAACGAGCATATTCCTTCTTAACCGGAAATGCCTGTTCCGATTGAGGACCTATTTCCATGGACGTTGATATATCTATAGTTTGTTTTATTTTACCTTTTTTTACACGCATATTATTTCATTTATAATTTCTAACCGCACCCGATAGTATTTTTGTTGTTACCTGAACACCCGCATTGCGGCGCGGTTTTCTTAATCATCCCGGTAATTATTGCCGCCGCACATCCGACACCTTCCCTGACTTCGATTATTCCAACCGGACAATTCTTTTTACATGCTCCACACTCCATGCAAGCGTCTTTATGGGTGATCGCTGCTTTTGCATTGATCATACTAAAAACATTATGCGGGCAGACTTTTATACATGTTCCACATCCCATACATTTCGCAGTATTCGTTATTTGAATAGTCGATATATCTTTGAAATATTCAAGTTTCATTAAGCACCTCCATAGATTTCATTGCAAGGGATAAGGTAGTGATTATCCCACCTTATCCCAGCTAATTATGAGCCGCATCCACAGGAGACGGAATTCGTTTTAATATTCAATAACTCATTGATATACTTATCCATTTCTCCGGCGGCGCCGATACTCACCATTTTACCAACTTCGATTGCAGCCGCTATTTCTTTATCAGTCAACCCTGCTTTTTTACCTTTTTCAACATGATATTTCAGGCATGGCTGGCAATGGGCGCTGATCGATGCGCCTATCGCAATCAATTCTTTGGTCTTAGCATCAAAACTCATGATATCCCTCCTTTCTCAAATCAATTAAGCTAAATAACGTACTAAGATTAAAATTCGAACCAGAATCCCCGCAATACCTAATACCGCAAAAACCGGCAGACTTGTTGATACCTCTATTTTTGTTCCTGTAAGCGATGTATAGGTTGACGCGCCGGTAAAATTAAGAGTGAGAAATGAAACCAGTGCCGGCAACACTAAAAAATAAAAGGTTATACCCCAACTTCCGGGATGCATAAAGAATATTACTGCCGCGGTATATAAAATACCAAGAATATACCCTTTTACTGCAAATGAGCGAAATGGCAAATAGGGGAGTAACGCCGGGAAAATCACCGTTCCGGTAATAACCGCGCCTAAAAATGGGAGGAAATCAGTAATCGCCATAAAGGTTAATGTTTTATTCTCAATAGCGCTGAATATTCCTATAATAACGAACATCAGCAATAGCAATTTCAGGGAATGCATTATTTCTATCGGAGCTACTGCCATTCTTGCAGCCAAAGGGAAATAAACCGTCCGCATCGGAGCTGTTTTTTGATAATTGTTCTCGATGAATACTTTTATATCGCGCGCTAACACCGGGCCGTAAATAACATTAAACCCGGTCGCTTTCGTAATTTCATGTGCCGCTACTCCCACCGCACCAAGTTGCGGTAATATCAGGGTTCTATGATTTACCAAAAGAGCCAGTTTCGTTAAGGTTAGCCGGTGGATAAGTTCTGCGGTTCCGAAAGTCCCTTTTCCAGCGGCACACCATACATTTATTCCTTTGGTATCCAGGATTAAAATCCAACCATTGAAGCCGTCGAGTTCTTTTCTTACCTTATCAAACGTCAGTTTATAATTCGCGGTAACTAAAACCGGTGAGCTCTCATCAGGATTGCCAATTCCATATAATCCCGGTTCGATCCGATAATTCATTCTATTTAATCCCCATCGTGCTTTCCATCCATCAACCATATCTTTTCTACTTAATCTAGCCGAAATAATCGGAATCCTTCCAATCTTGGTATCTTTATGCTCGATTACCCAATCAGCTTTAATCGCCTTATCCCTATTGGTTACTGCAGAAAATGGCGTTGTTCCACAACAGGAAGGTTGCTTGGTTTTGGCTAAAGTATCCCGTATCTTATTCTCGCTATTACAACCGCAGTTATTTCCCATAAAATCCTCCTATTATATGCAGCAGCTTTTGGGACTACCGTTTTTTCCTTTCCTCAATTTATTCATCGCCTCAGCAAGAAGAGAGAGGCTGTCTATTATGGCAGAATGCTTATCTTCAGGAATATTCTTAAATAGCTCTGCATAGTAATCGCTGCAGGTGCGATTGATATTGTCAGCCATCTGATTTCCTTTTTTAGTCAGGCTTAACGACAGATACCGCCGGTCATTTTTATTTTCTACCCGGTTTAAAAGCCCCAAGGCAACCATTTTATCTACGGTCCGGCTTAAAGAGCTTTTATCCACTCCGAAGGTCTCGGATAATTCTTTTATCGAAGTTTCCTTTTTTTCAGCGAACTCCATTAAGATATGGCATTGGGCTAAAGATACTCCACAACATTGGCTGCCCAAATCGGTCTGAAAACCCAACTCGCGTTCTAAAACTCTTAAAACACTTCTAAAATATTTCGTGCGGATTTTATGCATACGCTGCGCTCCTTTCAAATAGATGTATAATGCAACTATTGTATCAGATAACTAATGGTGATGTCAACTAATAGTGAAAATATATTATCGGTATCTTTGCATCACATATGAAGGCCATGAAAATACTTGGCATAAATAGTATTGCTATGAGATTTGCTAGAACCAGGGATAAGCATGTTTATCCGATGTATCGAGTGGGATGCGTGGTATCGTCTAAGCAGATTAAAGCTCTGTAGATTTAAGGATCCGGAAGAAGAGAAAATCGTTTACCTAAATAAAATCGAAGAGTTTAACCTGCACAGTAGCCCTAAATTTAATCGAAGAAAAATATGTGGATCATGGAAAGAGACTTAAATCGAAATGATTCACCCTTTCGGGGATTCAGGGTCATTTATCGCTAAAAGCGAAGTCTGGCGGAGAGGCAGGGATTCGAACCCTGGGTGAAGCTTTATGGGCCCCACAACCGCTTAGCAGGCGGCTGCCTTCAGCCGTCTCGGCCACCTCTCCGAAGCGTTACATGGTTGGCTTACAAAATGAGTAGATAGATTTTTAAAAGAATAAAAATTATACCACAATTTAAAATCAGAATTATATATTTTTCAATCCTGTAATATGTATATAATTCCGCAATCCGAAATCAACAATCCGCAATCGACTGGCGGAGGGTGAGGGACTCGAACCCCCAAGGGTGTGAACCCGCCTGATTTCAAGTCAGGTGCCTTACCAATTAGGGCTAACCCTCCTTTTTAAAATCCAAAATCCAATCCGCCTAAGGCGGACAAAATCCAAATAAAAAAAGATCTAATCCCCAATGTCAAATGTCAAATTAACCGACTCAGAATATAACCACTGAAACCACTGAATGCACTTAAATTATCTAAAATTATAGCATAGGAAACTGAATCTCGCTATCGAGGTTAAATCCGATAGAATCGCTGAATATATTAATATCGTTTAGGTTTTCAGAATGGTTTTTATAAATAAAGAGATAATAAAGAGAAGAATATTGATCATCACAATGGTTGCTCCGGCAGATAAATCCAGAATAATTGATACTGTTATCCCACAGAGTACCGAAAATACACTGGATATCCCGGCAATAATCATCGCACTTTTGAATCCTTTAGCGATTTGCAATGCGGTTACTGCCGGTATAATTAACAACGCTGAAACCAGCATTATCCCGACTACTCGAACCGCGAGAACCACGGTTACTGCGGTTAAGAACGTTAAAATAAGATTGATATGCTCGATGCTAATTCCGGTGATTTTCGCGTATTCGCTATCGAAGGTGACCGAAAATAGCTCATGATAGAATAAAATCGTTACGACTAATACGGCTATTGATAACCCGATTGATAAAATGACTTCCTGATTACTAATCGCCAGAATATTCCCGAATAAATAATCAAATAGCGCGATATTAAATCCTTTCGATATACTGGCGAGAATCACGCCACCGGCGATCCCGAACGAAGAAACGATACCGATTGCCGCATCGCCGTATACTTTCGCTTTTTCCGTCAGTTTCAAAATGAAATAGGAAGCGATGAGAACAATCGGAATTGCTATTACTGTAGGGTATAACCCGAAGAAAAGACCGAACGCTATCGCCCCGAAACTGACATGAGATAACCCATCGCCAATCAGCGATAATTTGCGTAATACCAGAAATAAGCCGAGGATAGCGCATAAAAGAGCGATAAACATTCCGGCGATATAAGCCCTTTGGATGAATCCGTAGTGCAGAAAATGGAGTATGGTCATACCCAACTTAGTTTAATATCCTTTTTTAATATTTGGTACTTGATACTTAGTCCTTGTTCAATTATGCTGCTGGCAAATCAAATGCTGGGAATACTGGCCAAAATATCGGTTCATCTCATCCGATTTACAGAAATTGGCAAACGAGCCATAAAAAATGATTTTTTTATCTAGATATAATAGTTTATTCGCATAGTGCCCGATTTGTGCCGGATCATGGGTAATCAGAATAATGGTTATCTTTCTATTCTGATTCAAGGTTTGCATCAGAGCGAAAAAACTCTCACGCGACTGCGGGTCAAGCGCCGTACTGGGTTCATCGAGAATCAATAGTTCGGGATTGGTGACCATCGCCCGGGCTAAAAACACCCGCTGCTGCTGACCGCCGGATAATTCGCCGACGAGTTTATCTTTCAAGTCGGTTATTCCCATCAAATCCAGGATTTGGTGAATCTGTTCGAAATCACTTGACATAAATCGTTTTGGAAACCGTTTCTCTGATAGCAATCCCAATCCGACTACTTCTTTAACCGTCGCTGGGAATAAAGGATTAAATACATTACTCCGTTGCGGTAGATACCCGATACGTTTCCAATCGATGAAATCATGCCGGTTGATTCCGAAAAGTTCGATGGTTCCGTAATATTGGTTTACCAATCCCAGGATATTTTTGATTAAGGTGGTTTTCCCGGCACCATTCGGACCGACTAACGCTATATAATCCCCTTGTTCAACGGTAAAGCTGACACTACATACTACTTCTACTTTGCCATACCCGGAACATAAATTGGTGATTGATAGAATCGGTGCCATAGTCTTATTGATATTCCAATCCAAGTTTTAAATTTGCTAAATCGGTATTTAAAATATCGAAAAACGTTATGCCCTGTTCAAACTGGCTTTTCGAGATATTATGCCCGGCATTTAGGGGTAAGAGTTTGGTCTGGGTTTCTCGCGCCAATGCTACCGCGATTTTCGGACTGGTTAATTCTTCATAGAAAACATACCGGATTCGGTCTTGTTTAATCTGATCGATAAGAAGAGCGATATCTTTAGCCGTCGGTTCCGAATCAGGCGATATTCCTTGTGCGGCGATATATTTCAAGCCATACCGGTACGCCAGATACCCGAACGCATAATGTCCCCCATAGACGATTTCTTGCCGTTTGCATCGGGCTAATGTAGCTCGAAACGTCGAATCTAATGCGGTTAATTGATTGATATATTGCGTGGCATGTTGTTCATACTCCGACTTATTATTCGGGTCTTGCGCGACCATTGCCGCTAGAATATTCCTAACCATAATAGTAGCATTATCGAAATCCAGCCAAATATGCGGGTCGAGTGCACCGGTTGGTTCATCGGTATCATGGAATACCGCCGGAATCATTTTGGTTCCTAGACTAACATCGACTACCTTCAGCTTTTTATGATCAAGACTTTTAATAATATCTTCCGCCCAAGGTTCCATGCATTTGCCGGTATAAACGAAAATATCCGCTTGATTGATTTGCAACATCGCGCTGGGATTCGGTTCGAAGGTATGGGCTTCAACTCCCGGTGGTAATAATAAAATTACTTCAGCTCTATCCGCACCGATATGTTTCGCCATATCATACAGCGGGAATAGGGTGGTAATGATTCGGAGCCGGTGTTGATTAAAATCGGCAGCATGGTTGTTTGCTCCCTGGTTATTACATGCAGTTAGAATAATTATTAGAATAAAAATAAGATTTAAACTTAAGATAGATTTAGCGTGCATATCTCAATAATTTTGGTATCAGATGCAATTATTGCAAATCCCATAAAACTCTAAAGAGTGAGAGATTACTTTGAATTTTTCTTTCTCTAAAATCAGTTTCTCGTGATGTTCGAGATGTTTCCCTAACACAATTTTCTTTTTAGCGTTGCATTTTATACAAATCAAATGATGATGATGCCCGGAATTAAGTTCAAAATGGGTGGCTTTCCCATTAAACCGTACCTGCCGCACGAAGTTGTTTTCGATTAGGAAATTGAGTTCTCGATATATCGTTGTCCGGTCGAATTTATTTCCCCGTTGATTTAGCACGGTGCAAATAGTCGATGCGGTAACCGGCAATTTGGTTTTTAGCAAGAATTCGATAACCTTCGACCGCGCTTGCGTAATTCGAAATCTAGCGGATTTCAGTTGGGCTATTATCTTGGTTTTCTCCGAGACCATACCTATATCTTATTGCAACAATGTGGCATTTGTCAATCGGAGTATTATATTGCAATCAAAGGAACAAGGGCAACGGGATACATTTTTAAACTGGGTTTGATTAACCATTCTGCATCGTGGTATGATATGTTAAGTTTATCTGGCACAAGAGCGAGATTAAACTAATTAATCTCGCTCTTTCTCTGAGATATACGAAAATAATATTTGAGTTCGGAGTGGTATCAAGTTAACATGAAAAGAATCATAGATTCCGGTTGGCTGAACCTTAAACTGCGATCGCAGGTATTTATTATAACCGTAATCATATCAATTATATTAGGTTATACGGTAAGTTATGCTGTATCCGGCAGTATCGAATTCAATCCTACGCAGAAAACCGCGTTTAAATTGATTAAATCTGATGAGCAGAGCATCATTATCTCTTTCCAGTCGAGTGTAACCACCATAAAAACCGGATTACCATATCATACCTATATCGCAGTCCCGTTGCAAGGCCAACCGCAGGTGAATATCACCAATTATCTCTGCCAGGTATGGAATCAAGATAGTATTATACAAACATATCGCAACGATACTACCCAGACCACAATCACTGAATTAGCCCAAATCGCTAAACTCGATGACCCGGAGTGTGTACGCGACTTACGAGTAGCCCGATTGACGGTTAAACCAATATTCGATTCTGCTGGAAATAAGAAGATATTTACTGAACTAACTATAGAGATTAAGCCGGCGATTATGAGTAACACCACAGTAGAATATATACCGACTATAGATACTATGGTTCGCAATATCGGTCTCGATAAAGTTTTGAAAGACCTGGTTATCAATTATGATAAAAGCTTATTGTTCCGTGGAGTGCCGATGTTACCTACATCGAAAAGAGAAACCTATCCCGGGTCAATTATTTCGAAACTAAGAGCTGAAAATCAAGCTTGGGCTACAGTAACCGCATCACAAGCAGGATTATATAAAATCAGGTTATCCGCATTAAACCAAATCGGAAATAAATTCGATGGATTTATTTCCAGGCCGGTTCATGTGTATCTGATGGATAAAGAAGTTCCAGTATGGACCGATAATCAAAACGTCATTCTCTATAATATTCCACCGGATTCGGTATACACCAATACCAATATATATTGGATCACTGAAGATGATAATACCGGGATATCGATTCCAGTGCGCGAAATAGATCCGTTGATACCAGAACCCGGCACTCGGGTATCGCGGATTCAAGATACGGTTCGTTTAGAAGAGAAACGGTTGTTTGACGAGACGGTAATAAACCCAATTGCCGGGAATGACCATTGGTTTTGGAAACTATTGAAAGTCAGGAAACCAGCAGAAATCGAACTGCCGCTCTATGGTTTGGATACCAACACTTCGAATATCAATCCTGCGGATACAACCTATAGTTTATGTTCAATCGCCATAAATGTCTATGGCAAATCCGAACCTACTGGTGGAGATGATCATCATCTAAAAATCATGCTCAATAATCAGGTACTTGACGAGTTACGCTGGTCCGGTAAAACTGAAAAGCAATATAGCCGGTTGATACCCGGTTCAATGTTGACAGTTGGATTGAATACTATCCAACTCGAAGTCCCGGGAGATACCTCTGCAGTTGAGAATGATGAAATATATCTGAATTATGTCCAGATAACATATCCGAAAACGCTGATTACGCATAATGGATATCTAATCTTTCGCGCTGACCAAATTACCGGCAAAGATACGGCAGTTGCCGAAATAACCTTAGAACCGCAATATACCGATTATACCGTTTGGATGATCGATACCGGAAATAAAGCGATTGAATTAGCAGTACCGTCCAATCAAAATCGGATATTGATTCCAGTTATACCGGGGAATCCGACGCCGAAATATATCATAAGCTCTCTTGCATCGATCGAGTCTGCCGAACCCATACCATATCAGGTACAAGATGATTTACGCAATTCCAATCAGCAGGCGGATTATCTGATTATCACCCATCCTTTGTTTATGCCGATAGCGGAAAAGCTGGCAGCATATCGCCGGAATCAGGGATTAACCGTTCGAATCGTTAATATCGAATCGATTTATCCGCAGTTCAGTTATGGGATGTTCGACCCGCGGGCGATTAAATCGTTTCTGCAGTATACGTTCTATTATTGGCAGAAACCCGCACCGAATTATGTGTTATTAATCGGTGATGCCAGTTCCGATTATCTGGGGAATTTTGCCAATGGAGTGATGAACTATGTCCCTGCATATCGGAAATATATTATTGCCGGAGATTGCGCTTCCGATAGCTGGTATACTGAAGTCAGCGGACCGGATACCATTCCGGATATGTTAATCGGCCGGTTTTCGGTCAATAATATGACTGATGCGGAATCGATTTTCAACAAAATCATCCGATATGAGCAGAGCCCGAATTATGGCAGTTGGCGGAGTCGGATATTGTTCATGGCAGATGATGGGTTTGAAGAGAATTGTCAGGAGGTAGCGCAAAAAAGTATCCCGGATACTTATATTTCCCGGGAAATAGATTTAAGGAATTATGGGTTGGAAGATAATTTCTTTTTACCGACCAGTGTCAAGAGTAAAATCAGTGTTGAATGCAATCAGGTATTAATGGATGCGATATCGCAAGGAGATTTAATGACCATCTATTTCGGGCATGGGTCGCCGAATGTTTGGGCGCATGAACGTATCCTGTTCGGTGGCGATTCTCGAAATAGCGATATGAAACGGTTGACGAATGTCGATCAACTTACCTTCGTTGTCAATCTTACCTGTTCAACCGGCGGATTCGATTATCCGCAGAAACCATGGAATATCTGTATTTCTGAAGATATGCATCGGGTACCGAATGGCGGAGCGATAGCGTTGTATTGTCCGTCCGGATTAGGGTTCACGCCGCAACATCAATCGTTAACCGAGTTTCTGACGAAATCGATTTTTACTGACCAGCAGCGCATTCTCGGCAACGCTATTGGTCAGATGGAAATCGAGTATGCGTTTGAAAAGAAGAATGATTTAATGCCGGATATGTTTATCTTATTCGGTGATCCGGCGATGGAATTAGCGGTACCGAAATCTTCTTTCTCGATGTTAGCGATACCGGATACCGTTCCAACGAAAAAGAAAAATGCATAATATACTTTTTTGAAAAATGGAGTG
>JBHGBB010000107.1:0-13371 GCA_041946755.1 bacterium
AAGAATTTCGAGTTGACCTATTCTCAATTTGCGAAAAGGTCAAAATGGAAGGTAGGGGCGAATCACCGACTCGCTCGGATTATAGTTTTTTCCTGTCTACTGTCTACTGACTACTGTCTACTTTTATCTTATATATTTGACGGTGTCGCCGGTGGTTATCGAATAAGATTTCGCCCAGCCGGCATTAACTTCCAGAACATAGTTTACCGGTTCCGGGGAATGGTATGATACCAACGGCGGGGGAGTATCTACCGAATATTCAAGCCCAACGATAGTCGAATCTTTAATCCAGATGATATCTAATGGGATCAGCATTTCATTCATCCAGAACGACCGAACCGCATAATCCGAAAAGATAAAAAGCATCCCTTGGTCTTGCGGTAAACTTTTCCGATTACTTAACCCGCGATACCTCTCTTCCCGACTCACCGCTACCTCGACCTTAACCGCCTGACCGTTGATTACCACCTGCGAGATATCTTTTTTCGATGAAATATTTGGTTTACTCTGGTTTAACGAAGTAGAATAGGTTAAACACCCTGCGAGAAGTAATACGAGTATACTACCTACAATAATCTTTTTCATAAAAAACTATTATATCTCACAATGAACAACAGATTCAGGCCCTGAATTTTAGGGATGTATCGTTTTTTAAAAGGTTTTTGGTGATCTGACATCTGATAATTAATACCTATTGATGACGATAGACGACAGATATATAACTTATATTAAACCTTCACTGCAAACAACTTTGGGAAAAGGGTGTTCACTGAGAACAGCAGGCATTCGGTCAACCCAATCTCGCATATTATGCTGGGTATATAATCGAGCGAGCGTTTTAACCAATTGTTGGCCAGTAATACTATTCCGCCGGATAAGATTCAGCTCGCGGTTTATTGCGGTGGTTATTGGCCCGCGAAACGCTTTTTCTAAAATATTAATTTGCGCTTTCAACTCTTCATCTTTTGTTGAACTAAATAGAATTCGTAATTCCCGGAGAATATATTTTTGGCCATGGGTAAGGGATAAGGTATGTTCTCGTTCCGCCTGCCGATGTTTAACCTCTTCATTAAAAATCCGTTTAATCCGCATCACCGCTTGATTATATCCTTTCGGTAACGGCTGTCCGGTTAATTCCGGCTGGCATTTAATCATCCCGAGAATCCGAGGAATATCCCGCGAGATAATATTGCCTTTGTCATCCACTAAAAACAATTGATTATATCTCCCGGCTTGGCAGAAAACATACATCCCTTTATTCCCCGCCTTCATAGCAGTCCGAATTCCATCGCGCAGACCGGTTATCCGACTAAATTCAGCCGGGTTCTCTTTCCGTAACTGGCGTAATAGCTCTTCCGCTTCATTGAGGTCGACGAAATCTTCTTCTTCATCTTCAAACAAACTCAGTTGTCCACCTTTCTTTTCATAAATCGCATACATCGCTTCTTCATTTAATTGTTCGGTTTTATCAAGAATCGCCGAATCTTCGCCGATAGTATCATGAATCTCCTGAATTCGGTTTCGGAGTTTCTCATGCAATCCGAGATTTCGTTCAATACCAATTTCAGGTAAAAAGTTGAACCCGTAGATAACATCATAATCCGAGCCGATACGGTCTATCCGTCCAAACCGCTGAATCAATCGTACCGGATTCCAATGTAAATCGTAATTAATAATCTTATCGCAATCCTGGAGATTCAATCCTTCAGCTAGAACATCAGTGGCAATAACGGTCGATAATTCCGATTCACCGGCTTGGAATTGATATTCCGGATTCGCTTTTGGTGCAAACCGGCCGACTAACCGGAGTTTACTTTTATCCCCGCTATAAATCACATCGATATCATCTCGTTTTCCAGCCGGATTCAGGTTATCATAGAGATATTGCGCGGTATCGGCATATTGAGAAAAGATGAGCCGTTTCCCTTCCTGCAACGGCTTCTTATTCAACCGCTGCAATAAGGTTTGTAATTTGGTATCCTTTTTCGGGGTAATCGGTTCGACTAAGTTCAGGATTTGGGTATATAACTCGATATCATGGTTCAGATGCAGCTTTAATCTGGTGATATCGAAATCCTTAATCTGATAGGTGCCGGAAACGGATTGTAACGCATCCATCAATTCCGGCTCTTCATCCGGGTCTGCTTCATAAATCAATTTCTGGGCTTCAATCCCGGCAGGGATAAATCCTTTATTTAATGCATCCAGGAAAAGAGTATGCACCTTAATTAGGTTTTTAATCGATTGTTTAAACGCATAGACACTCGATTCGAATCGTTTGAATAACAATACTCGCATCAACCCGCGCAAATTTGCGCCTGCCCGCTGGAGACTTGAATAAGGTTCTACCTTTTGCTTTGATGGAATAACATAATGCCATAATCCATATCGGGCATACGTCAGTTCGTTATCTACCATCTGCGTCCACTGGTTTTCACGTTTTTTACCTAAATATCCGCGAAGCGAATTATATAACCCCTGATAGGTTTCTTCAATACTATATTCGACTGTCTCTAATTCTCGTTTCGGGAAATATTGATGGCGACCGCCTACAATAACATATGCTCGTTTGGTTCCATCAAGATACTCGCGGAACCGCTCCGGGTCAACCGGTAGATTCGTTTTCGAATCAAATCCATAAAACCGAAGTATTTGATTTCGGGTGCGCCGAATTAAGATATTTCTCAGCATCTCCGGCAGTTTCTTTTCACCCTGCTCAATCAATTTAAAATATTCTTTTAAATTCGGTGGATCGATCGGAATATCGGTCTTATCATCCTGATGAAATAATTTTATCTGATAATATACATCCCAAGCCGATTTATTCCGCGGAGTAGCAGTTAAAAAACAGCAGAGCCGGCCGGTAGCCAGAAAACCCTGCATAACCTTATACCGTTCCGTATCTGAATGCCGGAAATTATGACTTTCATCAACCAGGATAAAATCCCGGTCTTTGTATAACCCATTCTGAGTATCGAGATAATGTACCGCTTGAGGTCCTTCACTCAAAAATCCCATCGATAGCACCCGGGCATTGAGTTGATATACTTCATTATACCGTTCCCACATCTCGACTAACGCTGCTGGACAGATGATTAACGGCCGCGCATGTTCAGTTCGTTCGAAGTGTTTAACGATTGCGGCCCCGATATAACTTTTCCCTAATCCGACGACATCGGAAATAAACACTCCCCCAAACTCTTTAATCATTTTCACCGCTTGCGATACCGATACTTTTTGGAATATCGCCAGTTTTTTGATGATTTCATCGTCCCAAAGGATATCTTTCCCCTCTTCATCTTCTAGCCGGTCTTTAACCAAAGAATAGAGCGTTTTCAGATAGATATCATACGGTCGCACCGGAGCTAAGGCCCAAGATTGTTGTAATTCCTGCATCAGCATTTCATCGAAATCCTGGGATTCTTCCCAAAGCTCATTAAACCATTTAACTAATTCTGTATGATTATCATTACCATGAACAACAACATTCAATTCGGTATTATGCGATATCCCCGCAATGGTTAGGTTCGAAGAACCGATAATGGCTATTCCTTTTTCCCGGCGGTCGAGTGGATTACCGGATTGGTCGAAGACTGGCCCATAATCGAAAATATACGCTTTCGCATGCAGTCTACCTTTCGTATACACTTTAACTTTAATTCGTTTCTCTTCGATCAGCCGAACCAGAATTTTTAATAACGATTCTGATTCATCGGTCTGGTCCATCAATCCCGTAGCAAGTCGGAGATTTTCCGCGGTTTCAACTGCCCGCTGTTTCTGGTCAGCCCGTTTCAGATATTTTTGTTCTTCAGCCGATTCCGCTACCAAATCTAGTCGGCGATACCCTTCAGCTAATTGCTCTAAGGTTTCCCGATTGGTAGTATTCCCGATAAGCAACCGTAATTCCTTAACCCCACCTAATTTCTCGGCGATCCCTTCCAATCCGGAAACGAAAAAATATCCTACCGCAAACCGGGCGGAATCGGTTGAGGATAATATCTGATTAATATGGTCAATCAGCTTTTCTTTTCGATTATCGATGATATCGTGGGTCGGCATAATTTCTCAAATTTAGGTGAGTGACTAATAAGAATTAGCTTTAGAAAATAGATTTATTACTCGAAATCTTCTTAGTGCATGTAAAAGATGAAACACATGATACACCATGAAATCATATTAAGATAAGATATATCTTATGGGTATCTTAATATATCACTGGTTGCTTTTATGGCCATATCTCGAGGTATGTGCGGTTTCAATTCGAGTAATCGGGCGACTATAGCATCTTCCGCTTCTACATGTTCGGTCGTTTTAATCCAAGCAGCGGTAGCTAATGGTTCTAATTCTTTTACGTCCCTCGAATCTACCCACGTACACAATTTATCTATGGATTCCAATAATGCGCCAGAAATAGGTTCCTCTTGTTTCAGCCACTCTTCATTTTTACCCAGATGAATATTAACCCCATATCCGACAGGATTTGGTATTGCAACTATGGCTTGATATGCTTTCATTAATTCTAGTGCTTCTTCAACCTCGAAAGAATATGGGCCATGTTTATATAATACAAATTCAAACGGCACCTCTTCCTGCACTATAGATTTCAGTAAGAAAGTAGTCTTCTGGACATGGGTTTTACCCGTCCAACTTCCGTGTCGATTCAGTGATTCTATGATGGCTAATAATAACGAATGACCGTTAAATTGGGGATATTCATTCATGGTTGTTCCATCCTTTCTTTATGAAGGGATTAATTCTCTCCTTTTAGCTTCAATAGCTTTTTTAGCATCGGTGATAATATCATTCGCCACAAAGATATATCCGATCTGAATTTCAGGTAATTGCGCAATGACTTTGGATATTTTTAATGAACTTGCCACGGAATTATCTTCTAATAGAACCGGGAAATTATTCACCTCTTGTCCTGGAGAATACCAATAAAATCGGACGTTATCTTTTCCAAACTGAGTAGTCGCATATTGCTTCAATTCATTAAAAATAGAAGGGTTTTTCTCTATATCCGGTCGAACCATTTCATATACCGTTCGGAAATGATTTCGTTTTACGATTCTATCAGCTAAAACATGGATCGGCAAACCAGGACTATCCGACGCTTGACAAAGCTTAACTAATATATCATTATCAGTTAATTTTAGCAAATCTTGCCAGGTTTCGGGAAGTCGACTATTCGGTAAACTAACTTTAAGAAAGTCTGTTAAATGAATATCATATATTCGACGAACATCATGGAAATAAACCTGAGTATACATAAAATATCGAGCTAATAGCAGCGATTCAGCGGCATGAATCCCGCCATAATCCAATCCTAACGCAATTTCATCTGTTTCCGGATCAATCACAATTCGTAAATTACTAATCAATCGGTCTGGATCAAAGCGACCATAAGGCACCCCGGTATGCAATGAATCTCGAAGCAGATAATCGATTCGGTCGGCGCCAAAAGTATTCCCGGAAATAATTTCGTTTAAGAGAGTTTCCCAAGGAGTCAAGGGACCAGCAATAATATCCTTATGCTTTTTTACATCACATGCCAATCGGACCACATTTTCTGGTTTAACCGGTGGGGTATTACCATCCAAAATCGTAGCGAGTTCCGAATTCCGAATAATATCTGCGGTTAAGGTTTCGTGGGTCTTTCCTGGAGGCCATAATGCTTTTTCGGACGCATGGGAAAATGGCGGATGCCCGACATCATGCAATAATCCGGCACAACGAACCAGCGTTCGCCAATAATTCAATTGATCTTTATGCTCTTTAATCCGCTCGAAAACCAATTCTAAATTATGCTCCAGTGTAATAGTATTAAATATCCGGGTAGCGATTTCCATGACGCCGAGCGAATGCTCGAACCGTTT
The DNA here is from genome assembly GCA_041946755.1 of bacterium. GTDB lineage: Bacteria > UBP4 > UBA4092 > JAOAEQ01 > JAOAEQ01 > JBHGBB01. Next base: position 5,877 of record JBHGBB010000107.1, read on the forward strand.
ATGACTTGCACCGGGATAGATTTGGTAACTCATCGCGAGTTGATGAATATGTCGAAGCCGTTGAAAAGGAGGTGAATTGATTAATTGTTTCTCGAAATTGCTAAACAGGATGAATCCATGAACCGCATCGCGAACTTCGTGTATAAGCTTTTTCACGAGAGTAGCCTATTAAAAGATGTTAATAGAATTATGAAAATTATAGCGAATAATAAAATAAAATACAAGATGCAATATACTTTTTACTAATCTCCGCTGTATTTTATACACTCTCTGCTTTTTTCAACCGAGATTCAACTAACTGAATTACTGCTTCATATACGGCGACTCGTTCCCCAGTGGTTAAACCTAATGCATCGAAAATAATATTATCTAATAAATGACGATCTTTTTCGTTTATTTCTTCGAAAATCGATTTTACTGCACGTTTTTCTAAAACATCAAATTTCTCTATTAATCTTAGACAATCTCGTTTATCAAGAGTTTTTGCCTTTAAAAATTCAAATTTTAGTATTTCAGGACCATAAGTTGTTAATAGCCCATCTCCTAGGTTAACTCGTCCATAAATTTCAGAAATTAATATCAATAAAGTAGAATTTAATATAGAATTATTAATTTCAACTTTCGTTCTATCATACCATGTCCCTACAAACATAATGTCACCGGCAAATAATGACGATGATCTGTTAATGGGATTCCAATTTCGCTTATCTCGAAAACGCAGAACAACAAAATCAAAAGATTCTTGCTTTCCTAAATCCCACCATTGTGATCGCCCAACGCAACTGGGACGGCTATCAAAATCTTGCGATTCGCCCCAAGAGATATACTCTAATGCGGCAGTACCTTTCAGTTCTTTTTTATCTTTATGACACATAAATATTTTATATTTCAGGTCTTTCGGGTCGATTAGAATCCGTTTGCATTCTCGCGGGCTCTTGATTACCGGTTTCAGGAATTCGGATTCGATCCCCCATTCTTTGATTCGTTGTTCATCCAGATAGAAGAACTCATTCGCGCCGGTAGTAAATCCACGCCGTACTTCAGCGATATCGCCAAGCCGAACTAATTTCTCTTTCCCTTTATCGAGGATAGTCCAATAGATATCCGGTGCCCGAAGATATTTCCCTCCCCATTTATTCCCGATATATTTAGCCACTTTAATTAGAGGCCCATGTGACTTTGATCCTGTAGTTTCTTCTTCATCCGGGATTTCGCAGCCATCGTCAAGGAGCGCTTTTTGTATAATCGTGTTACTTCGATATTCCAAGGTTGTTTTCCGGTCAGTCGCTGCTTCAATTTCTTCCCAAATCACCGGGGATAAGATATGTTCAAATGGCACTTTAAACATAATAAATCGCGCGCGATTATCCAAAGCCCAGGATTTCGTTTCATCTGGTGCGGAAAACAAAGCTATAATGGTATTAATATCCGCCTGCGCAAACGATCGTTTTACCTGATTATCGAGAATATATTTCACCTGAGTATGATTTAAAAGAAACTCCTGCAAATCCGCACCATACCCGACATCAAGCCAAGAATTGGAAGTGATGAAACAAAAGGTTCCTTTCGGATTCAAAAGCGATAAACCATGAAAATAGAAATAGATATAAAGATCACTTTTTGTATCCAGTTTATGTGAGGCAATATCATCTCCGGGTTTATAACCAAAGAATTTCGGATATGCCAGATATACCGACCGGGCGAGTTTCGATTTATAGAGCCGTTTCGTTTCAGCCGTCACCTTATTTCGTGATAGATATGGGTCGCTGATACTCTCCTGCCGGACATACGGCGGATTCCCAATAACAATATCGAATCCGGGGCTATCATCACTTTCAAAGATTTCAACGAACGCAATATCCCAAACGAACGGGATATCCTTCGCGGTTTTCAACGCATCCAGCGCTTGGTTTACCCGGTCGAGTTCGGTCTTTAACATATCGCGTTGCTTCTGCAACTCCAAATCCGCTAACTGCATTTGCCGGGAATGGGCTTCTTCAGACCCATCCAGTCGGAGCTGTTTCCCTGCCGGCCCTTCGAGTTGAGTATTAATCCGTTTTGTCTCATTCTTGATATCTATCGCTCGTGAAGAAATAATCTCCCGAAATAACCGGAATTCTTCTCTCTGTAATTCTTTTTCCGTCCGATATTTCCGGTCCCGGTCGTTATTATAGAATTTGATTTTCTCTTTTTGAAGTAATGTCAGACTCCTTTTTAGCGGACTCGGGATATCCTGCAGCTTAATATGCCCGAAATTAATCCCACCGACTTCTTGCACCAAACTATCTCCGCACCGGATTTTGAACGTGAAATAAGGTAAGATCGGTTCCGGGCGAACGTGTAATTCCGATGGCGTAAACTCGGCATCGATAATCAGCGCCAGCCATAATCGCAATTCAGCAATATGGCACGCCCAGTCCATAACATCTACTCCATAGAGATTATCGCCGATAATCCGCTTCTTGCGGTCGAAACTCGATTCTTGTTTTCCTAGAACTTGATTGGCCCGACATTGTAAATCATCCAGGATATGCAGCATCCCGACTAAAAATGAACCGGAACCGCAGGCGGGATCAACGATACTAATTTTCCGAAATACGGTATCCAATGATTGCCATAGATTAGCAGAAGTAACCTTTTTATCCGCTGCAATCTTTTCATCCGGTTCTAGTGCGAACATGAGTTCATAGAATAAGTCTTTATGGTTTTGTCCAAGTTGGTTTGTTAAATTGTCGACCAACGATAATCGGCACATCAGGTCGATTTCAGTCCGCTGCGTATAAAATATTCCGGCATCCCCCTGCTCGTCCGCTTCTTCAGAAACATTTACCAAACTTTCATATACTTTTCCGATCATTTCCGGGTCAACCGCTACTTCCTGGTCAAGTGGACTATCTTCGGCAATAGTAAAATTATATTGTTCTAGGAAATGAAATACTTCATCGAACTGAGCATCGGTAATCTTAAAATTAAATCGAGTATCCAGTGCGTTTTCTACGAATAATCCTCCATTAAGATATGGTGCCAAAGTAAGAATCTTGTTTAGGTCATCAGGAAACTGCTTATGCCCACCATGATATTTATTATTAAACGCTTCAAAGAATAGAACTTTTAACCACCGGTCGAAAAAGGTATCCTTCGGTTGTTTAGTTCCCTGATAATTCTCCCAGAATTCACACAGGAACTCAGGTTTATTTCCCAACCATCGTTTTCGCTGGATAAAATAGAGGAACATTAATCGGTTTAAGAATTGCAGTGCATAATCGTGCGCCCAGACGCAATTTTTAGTTTGGTTTTCTAAATCAGTTTCTAATGCACGAAATACTTTTTTATATGAATCAAAGAATTGTATGGTTACCGCTTCAACATCGAATGCCTTATCATGTTGTTCCTGAATAGTTAACGGCGATAAACCGAATAATTCTGGCGAGATAGCAGCAAGGTCAAGCAAGGCAATACGTTCAGAAGCCGTCCGTAATCGTTCTTCCGGCCCGATAGTAATCCGGCGAAATAACCGTCGTTTATCGGTTCGTTTATCATATTTAACATTCAGAAAATGCCATCGGTCTTGCGTTTGATTAGAGAAAATAAATAGCGCGTAAGGATGGTGATTTAAGAGCTGGGTTACTATTCGCCGCTCCGCTCCTCGTGAAAGCTTATCAGACCCGAGTTTCGCATAGATGATATGAAAATCATCGCCATTAGATGCGAATAAAATCGGATCGTCTGCTAACCCTGCATTCGCTGATTCAGTTAACCTACTTCGGGGTAATGGTAGATCTATTTGATGATAATTCAATTCCGACCAGAAAAGCGCTTTAAGCGGTTCTAATCCTTGGAGGTTATCAAGTAACTTGTATACTCTCTGCTGTAATTCTAGGTTATTCATAAATATTTAAATTAATAAATCAATCCTTGTGATTCTAGCGCTTTTTGTATTTTTCCGCAAGGAAATTTATGCTTCTACTAATAAAGGGCTCAAAATATTGAGCCCCTACTTTATCTTGATTCCGAATTCCGTTTCCCGTATTCCGCGATATCCGTTACCCAAAATTATATGCTTTATTCCGCTTTTTTGGGTCTATTAGAATTCAGTTGTTTCCATTTTGGAAATAACTGCCGAAGAACATAAATTATAGTTTATCCGCGTAATAACTGAAGATAAACTATAAATATAAAACCCCTCGGTATTAGCACAGTCTGTTTCTCTCATTTTCCCGTCAGGAGCAGGTAATTTCAACCGGTGACAAGTTGTCACGACCTCACTTCCTTCTTCCCTTTGAACAATGCAATTTGTGTTATCTTTTTTATTATCTATCCTTTCTATCGCTTAGATCAAACAATCTTGAAATCACAAACTGTGATTTCAAAACTTATATCATAAATCCGAAATCAGGAAATTAAAATCACATCTGCCCCTACTGATAAAGGGCTCAAAATATTGAGCCCCTACTTTAGGGTACCCCAAATAATATTCGGTGACCCGGTGCGGAGATAGGGTTTAAACCAGCCTAAATCCAGCGGTTGGTATTGGGTATCGAGGATTGGTTTCGCTGATTCCGGGTTGCCCCATAACTGGACCACTATATCCGGCTGGAGTTGGCCGATAGAATAACGATAATCCCATTTCATATGCCCCGGATGGAACTCGATATATCGGGATAAAGAGCTCGATACATGCCCCGGTTCATGGGCGATAACCTTATCATTTTTGCCCAGCATATCGATACAATACCGGTCAGCGAAATAAGGTACCGTCCCCGCCCAGACTATCGCTATTTTCGCTTCCGGAGTAGTATTCTTCTTAATCCAATACGATAACCTAATCATTTCATGATTCGCATGGGTGTTTAACGGTCGTTTGATTAATAGCCATTGGGCTAACGCCCCCGGACCATAGATCGCATTGAAGTTTAAGAGCGCGATAATAACCAGTATCAATATCCCTTGGGAAGTATATCGGCTCCTAAATTCTTCTTGCTGAACCAATTTAGCGCAGAGATATTTCGCTAATTCCGCTATGGTATAAGTAAACAGAATAAAATATCCCGGCATAACCAAACTTATATATCGATTGCTGCCACCCCAGTTATCCCAAGCATCCCCGCCGACATAAATGCTATACCCGAATTCAGCGATTAATAGCCAGAATAACAGGAGGATGCTTGATTTCGGATAACCCTCATTCTTTTTAATCCAGAAGATTAAAAGCGGTAAAAGGAATAGAATAAAATTCAGATTATAAATAAAACTTAATGCCACATAAACCCCGCGGGTTATTCTTAATAGGATGGGGTATCCGGTCATTTTCAGATAATAGGTGTTCGGTAATAGCTCGCCATAATACCAATACCGGAATAAGATTTGGATTGCCAGGAAGAAGATTAATCCCGCTATCCCCGCAAACAGATTATATTTCCGCTGGGCCGGTATCGCATATATTAAATAAACCAATATCGCGATATAGATTATTACCATATCAATGCGAATCAGGGTACTGAAACCCAATAAGAGATATAACCTGCCCGAAAATCGGGTATCCGATATGCTCTTTAATGCCAGCCAGACCGCAATAGTAGTGAGTAAGGTTAAGATGCTTACTTCCATCCCTTGCAGCGCCCAGGTGTTTAACGGGAGATAGAACGCGGTTAACGCTACCGCCCCTAAAATCACCGGCTGGGACTCAGAAGAAATCAGCCCGGCAATCTTTTTAACATAGATTAAATTAAATAGGAGGAAAACCAATCCGCTCAGTTGGATATATAAACTGATTTTTGAAGCTGGTATCGGCATCAGATGGAATAATGCCATATAGAGTACCCATAAGGGATTGGTATATCCTTCAATTCGGTCGCCACTACCCGGATTCCAGACTAACCCGAACCCCTGCACCAGATTATGGGCATACCGCATCGAGACCATCGCATCGTCAAACAGCGAAAAATACCGGGTACCGTAGATCTCAAAACTCGTCCGATAGATAAACAACCCGGCATAAATGCAGAATATGATTAATAAAATAATAAAACCTTTGTTCTTATTCATTATGTCTTCCGTGTTCCGTTTTCAGAGTAACAACTAACATCTGACAACTGACAACTGATTTATTTGCCTTTCGGCAAATAAATCCATTCCGGTCTCCGATAATGTATCCCGGTTACCGGATAGAATACCCGGGTATTATCAAATATCGGCCCTTGTTTTATATAAGACTGTTCTATTTCATTCTGATACCAACCGGAATCGAGGATAAGCATACTAAACCGCTGCTCCTGGATAGCAGTCAGCAACTCTTGTTTAAGATTTGCACCTATCCGACCCCGGTCATTTTCGATAACATCGCTCATCATCATCTGGTGCGCATAACTCTTTTTCCCCGCTAGCTGAGCATAATATCCATGATAAGGTAAATAAACCTCACCGGGGTGCTGAGTAATCGTTTGAATCAGTTTATTACCAGCCGCTAAATCCGATGAAGTCGGTATCTGCTGGCTGGGATTATAGAGCAATCCACCAAATTGGATTAAACAGATGAGAGAGAAACAGATGCTCAACTTCGCCTGGTTTTTTATCTCAGGGAAATGAGTTTGGATAAATGCTAATCCGGATTGAACTCCCAGACCGAACATAATCGCAATTATCGCATATGCCGGCAGCAGCACATTATCATAGTTGCCCCAATTCAATCTACCGAGCCAGGCGATCGCCAGCATCCCAAGACCGGTTAAACTATAAAACCAACGGGCAGATTTATCACTGCCATTATCTTTAGGGAAAATAAAATAGCATACCGCTACGCCAAACCCAATCGGTATTGCTGCCATTAAATCTTTGGTCCAGAAAGTAATCAACTTCGATTTTATCCAATAATGGTATCCCGGTAAGGTATAGATATAATAGAGATACCATCCTTGATGGATATAATCCAAAATTAAGGTTGAGATGCCTACCAGAAAAACTATTGTCCCGGCGAATATCAGCCCATATTTCCGGTTCTGTGTAATCAGATAGATAAACAGTGGTATCGCTAGTAGTAATGCGGTTTGCTTGGTTAAAAACGCCAGGGTAATAATTATCCCCGCGAGAAAATGAGAAAACCAATTCCTCCCGAACCGAACCATGAAAAGCGCTAATAGCATAAAAAATAAAAATAAGGTATCGACCCGGGCGATATCGCCACCTATGTGAAGCAGGGCGGTTTTCAGGCCCTTGGCAGGGCCAGGAAGATGGGCCCCCAGAAGGTGACCGGCGAGGTGAAGGCGTCACAGCTGAGGGGCAGGGGCGGCGCAGGCTTTCCGTGCGGCGCGAAGTGGGAGCTTGCGGCGTCGAGCCCCGGGCCGGAGAAGTTCGTGATCTGCAATGCCGATGAAGGCGAGGTGGGCACCTTCAAGGACCGTTACATCATCAGCCACGATCCCTTCTCGCTTGTCGAGGGCATCGCCATTGCTGCTTATGCGGTAGGCGCGAAGAAGGCGTGCATCTACCTCAGGGCGGA
>JBHGBB010000108.1:0-13296 GCA_041946755.1 bacterium
AGTTGTGAATAATATAAAGGTTGATTACAGCGAGGGTTAAAGAGCCGTAATCTTTTTTTTATTATGGAAGAAAAATATCCATTTTTTGAAGTAGAAGCTAAATGGCAGAAAACTTGGCAGGAACAGAATACCGACCATGCAGAACGGGGATCGAAAAAGCCGAAATATTATGTATTGGAAATGTATCCATACCCATCAGGAGATATCCATATCGGCCATGTCCGGAACTATGCGATCGGTGATGTAATCGCCCGATATAAGCGATTATGCGGATTCAATGTCCTGCATCCGATGGGATTCGATTCGTTCGGCATGCCTTCCGAGACGGCGGCAATTAAACGGAAATTGCATCCGAAAGAGTGGACCTATCAATGCATCCGGAGAATGGAAACCCAACTCAAACGCCTGGGGTTCTCCTATGATTGGGATCGGGAAGTTATTACTTGCGCTCCGGAATATTATCGATGGAATCAATGGATCTTCTTAAAATTATATGAAAAAGGGTTGGCATATAAGAAATATTCGGCCGTGAACTGGTGTCCTACCTGCCAAACCGTGTTAGCTAATGAACAGGTGGAAAACGGCAAATGCTGGCGATGTGAAAATGAAGTTACCCAGAAAGAGTTGCAACAGTGGTTTTTGAAAATAACCGATTATGCGGAACAGCTTATTGCCGATCTCGATAAACTTACCGGATGGTCCGACCGGGCGAAATCGTTACAGCGGAATTGGATCGGGAAAAGTTATGGGGTAGAAATCGAGTTCCCGGTACCGAGTAAGAATGAAACGATCCGAGTATTCACTACCCGATGCGATACCATTTTCGGGGCGACCTATGTGGTTTTATCTCCCGAACATCCATTAGTCGAAAAATTTATCGCTGATTCCCCGGAAAAAAAGAAAGTTGAAGCGTTTATTCAAAAAGCGAAACAGCAGGATCGGACAGTAGAAACGCTCCTGATGCTGGAAAAAGAAGGGGTATTCACCGGAGTCTATGCAATCAACCCGACTACTAAAGAGCAAATCCCGATCTGGGTCGCAAACTATGTATTGATGGAATATGGTACCGGCGCGATTATGGCGGTACCGACCCATGACCAACGGGATTTCGAGTTTGCGAAGAATTATAATTTACCATTACGAGTCGTTATCCAGAATAAAGAACAGAATCTGAATATTGCTACCATGCCGCAAGCTTATGAAGAACCGGGAATCATGGCTAATTCCGCCCAGTTTAATGGATTATCCAGTGAAGACGCCTGGATGAAAATTGCAGACTGGATGGAACAGGAGAAAATGGGTCGGAAAACGGTTAACTACCGGATTCGGGATTGGGGTATTTCCCGGCAGCGATATTGGGGAACGCCAATACCGATTATCTATTGCCCGACCTGCGGAATTGTACCCGTTCCAGAGAGTGAATTGCCAGTAACATTACCGGAAAAGGTTACAATTACCGGTCAAAGCGGCTCGCCGTTATCGCAAGTACCGGAATTCATTAATACCCGATGTCCGAAATGTAAAGGAAAAGCGAAACGGGAAACCGATACTATGGATGGGTTTGTTGATTCCTCCTGGTACTTCTTGCGCTTCTGCGGCTGGAAAGACGATGGATTACCGTTTGATTTGGTAGAAACCAAATATTGGATGCCGACCGATCAATATATCGGCGGAATCGACCATGCAACCAAACATCTGATTTATGCCCGGTTCTTTACCAAATTTCTACGCGATATCGGGTATGTTGCTATCGACGAACCGTTTACCAATTTATTAAATCAAGGATGGGTATTAGGTCGGGATGGGCAGAAGATGTCGAAATCGAAAGGGAATGTCGTTGACCCGATGGAAATGTTGGAGAAATTCGGCGCTGATGCAACCCGAATATTTATTCTATTTGCCGCACCGCCGGAACCGGATATGGCTTGGTCGGATGAAGGGATCGAAGGCGCTTCCCGATTTATCAACCGGGTATGGCGAATCGCAGTCCAATATCTGGATTTGATTAAAGGCGCTGAAGGAATCGATAAATATCAATCCTCATTATCAGCTTCCAGTAAACAATTGCGGAAAGCAACGCATTTGACTATCAAGAAAGTTTCCTCTGATATCGAAGAGCGATTCCATTTTAATACTGCAATCGCATCGATTATGGAGTTAGTCAATGAATTATATCGGTATGATATAAATGCTGTACCACAAGAAGAAGCAGCCGCGGTGCTCAAAGAAGCAATTTCGACGATGACGATTCTCTTATCCCCGTTAACTCCCCATATGGCTGAAGAATTATGGCAGAAATTAGGGAATAATCAGAGTATTTTCCTGCAGTCATGGCTGACTCCGGATAACTCAGCGATTGTTGAAGAATCGGTAACTATTGTAGTTCAGATTAATGGTAAGGTGCGGTCGCGAATAGAGGTTCCGGCAGCAGCAAAAGAAGAAGAAATCAAACGAACCGTGCTGCAAGATGAGAAAGTGAAGCAATGGCTGGGCGATAAACCGGTAAAAAACATCGTTGTCGTCCCGAAGAAATTGGTTAGTATAGTAATCTAGAAAAAATAATTCAAGGGAGAGAGAAGGTGAATTTTACTCTATTAAGTGGTTGGTATTCAATTCTATATAGATTGATTTCAGGAGGGTATCTGGAATGTCAGTAAAAGTCGGAATTATCGGCTGCGGTGCGATTACCCAAAGAGTACAACTCCCGCAGTTTAAAGAATGTAACAATGCAGAAGTTATTGCCGTATCAGATGTGAACGAAAATATAGCGAAAGAAGTTGCCGGGAAGTTTAGGATTCCGAAATATTATACCGATTGGCGGCAGATGCTGAAACAGCAAAATATCGATGCGATTAGTATCGCGACACCGAACTTTTTGCATGCGCCGATGGCTATTGCCGCATGCAATGCGAAAAAGCATGTTTTAGTTGAAAAACCAATTACGGTTACCATGAAAGACGCGGATGCGATAATCGCTGCCGCGAAAAAGAATAAGGTTATTCTGATGGTCGAACAAGTACATCGGTTTATCCCGCAGCATGAACTAGCGCATGATTTGATCCAATCCGGTATTATTGGAAAAGTAACCACCATTCGTGGATTTTTCGGCCATATGGGACCGGAATTCTGGAGCCCAACCGGGAAATGGTTTTTTACTAAAAAAGAAGCGGTTGGTGGTGCAATGGCTGATTTGGGAATTCATGCCATTGATACCATCCGATATATTTTGGGAAAAGAAGTGGTTCAAGTGGCTGCATTTGTCGGAGCGCTGGAAAAGAAAATCGAAATTGAAGATAACGGAGTTTGTATCATGCAGTTTGATGATGGAACGTTCGGTACCCTTGCTGCCAGTTGGACCTATAAACCCGGATCGCTGCAATTTGCTTTCTATGGAACTAAAGGGACCATGTGGGTAGGTGGGAATTTGAAATACGATAAACCGCTGCTGATTGAATTGATTAAACCGCGTGGAATATTAATGCCGGATATTCCGGTAGTAAGTAAATATGGTACCCCTTATCAGTATTTTGTAAATTGCATTGAAAAAAGAGAAAAGCCGTTTGTTAGCGGTGAAGAAGGGGCGAAAAGCTTGGAAGTTATCTTGGCCGCATATAAATCGAGTCACGAGAAAAAGTTTGTTAAGTTACCGTTACCACGTTAAAACGAGTTAAATAAGTTACATAAGTGAATAAGTTAAATAAGAAACATCCTTACTGCAATTCGGAGTTTTTACTCATTTAACTTATTTAACCCATTTAACTCATTTAGCTGCTTTTCTATGGACCTTAAATATTAATTGGAGGACAATATGTATATTTGTAACAGCAGTTGGAGTTTCCATCGGATGATCCCGAAACGAATGAAGTTTCTAGATTTCCCGGGGAAATGTGCCGAGTTGGGTATTGGAGCGGTAGAACTATTAGAAGACCATTTCGAATCGAGAGACCCGAAATATCTGGATAAGGTTAAATCCGCCTGTAAAAAAGCGAATGTTAGAATTGCCTGTCTGGCAATCGGAAATGATTTTACCATCGTTGATGATAAAGAACGGGAAAAACAGGTTGAACATGTAATCGATTCGATCAATATGGCAAATTATCTCGGTGCACCGGTAATCCGTGCATTTTGCGGGACCCAGAGCGTAACCGATGCCGCGATCCATCGGGTGATTGAGTCGTATAAAGAAGTAGTGCCGGTAGCGAAAAAACTAAATATAAAACTGGGCATGGAAAATCATTGGGGAGCGAGTGTGAATCCGGATAATGTGTTGCGGATTGTCGATGGGGTCGGGTCAGCCTATTTCGGTACCTGTCCAGATTTCGGTAACTGGCAGCCGGATGACCGATATACCGCGATGGCAATGGTTGCACCGTATGCGGTGCATGCCCATGCGAAATCGTATACTTTTTTACCAAATGGCGAAGAGAAAGATTTCGATTTTCGCCGAATATTAGATATCCTGCGAGATGCAGAGTATAACGGTGCCTTATCAATCGAGTTTGAAGGTAAAGGTAGCGAAATTACCGGAACTAAGAAGACCGTAGCGCTGTTGAAAAAATACCTTTAAAAACTAAATACCGTAGTTAGGTTAGGGTTAGGGAGTGAGTTGAGTGGTTTGGTAAAGTAGTTGGTAAATGACTAACTACCCAAGACCAACTACTTAACTCACTACGTTACCTTTACCCAACTACATTTCTTTCTTAATCCATTTTAGTTGTTCGCTATATATTGCCCGTATCTGGTTGAATATCGCTAGATATTCAGGCGTTTTATAATCCGGATATGTCCACTCAAACGGTTCGAATTTCCCTTGTCGGAACCGGAGCGTAACTTCGGCATAAATCCCTTGCCCCAAGTATAATCGATGCTGATAATCTTTAGTAGTTGCTAAGACCAATTTCGCATTCGAAACATATCCGGGGTCAAGGTTGATCATCCGCCCATGTTCTGTGTTTGGTGTCATTCCAGCGGAAGCAGAAATCAAGTCCAGCTCTATTTGATTAGTAGTCCGTTTTGTGGAAACGATATCTATCGGGTCAACCAGCTTTTCAAAGCTAATGAATTGCCGTTGTAAATCTTTCCCCATTTCCGGTTCGTAATAATCAGTATATTGACTAAATGACATTATCGGACTAATATAATCGATAGCGCCATATCGCTGAGATAACTGCTGTTTCGCCTGGTCGAATAGTTCCGGACTCCCGGAAATTATCCCGCAAATAAGTTTTACCGGTATCGGATCTTTTATTTTTCCCATAGTAATAGTATAAGTAACTTCAGTATCTACCGATGTTAATGGCGATTTCAGAAACATCGCTGATAATAAAAACATTATCGAACGATGGCGAATCCTAACCGCACATTCACATCCTGCTTCTGATTATAGGTTAAGAAGCTCTCTCCATATCCATAGAAGGTCTGAATATAGAAATACCCTCCGGTACGGGCAAAAAACTTTTTTCTAATCGGATAAGACAAATCGAGTTGAACGGTATTCTTATTTTTAGTTCCATGTCGCCACATAGCCATGACCAGCCAGGAATCCTCGGTACCATACCGGAGAATTAGATCGGCATATCCTCGGTAATCCTCAATATCCTCGTTCTGTGCACCTTGTGATAGATATACATATAGTTTCGTTCCGACACTCAAGTTCTTATCGCCAATAGGTATTCCCCACGCGGGAAGGATAAAGAAGGTATCGATGCTACGAGAGCTATCTCCACCACGCCCGTTCGATTCATGCTCATAACCGATACGGAACAAATTAGGCATTGTCCCGGGTTGCGGATTTAAATATTCCCAGAATAAACTAGGGCGGTAACTCGAATCTTCAAACGGCATAGAATCTGCGCTCAGATCCCATAATGAGGTTTGGGTATACGCAAATTTCATATTCTTGAGCCACCCAACTTTTTTTACTGGGAAACTATCCTCATCGAATATCCGGTATTTGAAACTTAATTGGAACCGCGCTTTGATATTTCCATCATTGCTTCCAATTATGAAATACGTCGGTTCATTGACCGTAAGTGCGGTAGCCTGTATATCTTCTCGAGGGAGCCATTCCCCGATAATACTGCCTTTCTGATTTTCTTGATTTGAACGTTGTTCCGGTTCTGCTGCTAGGATGATGGTGGGCAAGAATATGAGTAGAATAAGATAACAATTGCGGATAAACTTTTGTTTAGTAGTCATATTATGCTGGTTATCTTCTATTGTCCCGAAGCATTTCTGCAATAAAGTATATTATCGCATAGATTCTAAAGAAGTTATTAGCATAGTGATACCTTTTTCCATTATAGCTTTGTCTTCCTGTTTTAATCCGCTAAACAATGATTCCCAAAACCTTTTTCGGGATGCCTCTAATCGGATTAAATATTGTTTCCCTTCCTCGGTAAGTGTAATAGTCACTTTTCGACGGTCTTTAGGATTCCGTTGGCGGGTAATCAATTTATGTTTCACCAATCGATCGGCAATATTGGTTGCGAAGGTTCCAGTAATAGCCATGGCCTCTTTAATAGTTTTCATGTTAACGGGTTTGCCGTCTTGTAAGAGAAACAAGACTTGACATTCTGATAGAGAAAGTTTTTGGCTTAGTGCATATTGGTAAGCTCCGATATGAAGATTCCGTGTAAGCCGCTGTAGTAAATCCGAAAACTTTAAATAATCTTGCGTCTGAGATATAGAATTCTCCATGTTATTTTTTGATACTATTATCCTGTGATGCTCCGTCTCCGCCGAGGACGGCATAAAGCTTCGCTTGGTTGGCTAGTTTAGCCAATCGTAACGAGGTAAGTTGCTGCTGGGCGGAATAAAGAGACCGTTGCGCATCCAACACACTCAAATAACTATCAATACCATTGGTATACCGTTGATTAGAGATAGCATATATCTCTTGAGCCGATTTTACGATTGACTCTTGTACGGCCAATTGTTGGTCCACTGTGCCACGTACTGCAAGTGCATCAGCTACCTCTCTAAACGCTGTCTGGATAGTTTTTTCATATTGTACCAAGTAAATTTCGCGTTGCGCTTTACTAAGTTTATATGCCGACCCAATCCGGGGATCAAAAATCGGCATATTTACCTGTGGTGCAAATGTCCAAGTATTCTGCGCAGAATTGAAAAGATGTAATAGTTCGGTACTAGCAGTTCCAATTAAGGTGGTTAGTGAAATCTGCGGGAAAAAAGCGGCGCGAGCTACATCAATGTAAGCGTTTGCGGCTTTCAACTGATATTCTGCTGCCATAATATCCGGCCGACGTAATAACACCTCGGATGATAGACCGGGAGCAATATCTTTAACAGCGGAAATACTTACCCAGTCGGCCGGTAAAAGATTGTCCGGGACTGAAGCCCCAGCAAGCAGATTTAATGCGTTCCGATCCTGTGCGACCAATTCAGTATATCGAACAATATCTGCCTTCGCAGTATCGATTTGGGTTTGGGCTCGCAGTAAATCGGCTTTATTTGCCAGCCCCTGGTCAAACTGCTGTTGAATAATGTCATGAACTCCTTGTTGGGTTTCCAAGGTAGCTCGTGCGAGCTTTAGATTCTCTTGATCAGCGGCTAAACTCAAATATACACTTGCGATTTCACTGATTAGCGCCGTCTGGGTAGCATGTTGCACCTGTTCGGTTGCCAAATATTGCTGGAGTGCTTGTTTTTTTAAACTCCGGATACGACCGAATAAATCGATTTCCCATGCAGTTATTCCCAAGTTGACACTATATTGTTTAACATTAATTGCAGAACTAGATGAAGCTATATCTGCCGGTGTCCGTTGTCTCGTACCGGTAGCCGAAGCTGCAAAAGAAGGATACAATTGGGCTTCCTGAATACCATACAATGCCCGGGCTTGTTCGACATTAAGAATAGCCAGCCGCAAATCCCGATTGTTGGTAAGTCCCAACTCGATTACTTTTTGCAGTTTTTGATCTGGAAAAACATTCTGCCAGGTAATATCTTTTACTAACAAAGTATTCTGCAGCGATTTATTATTTTGATATGCTTCACCGGTTGGAAAAGCAGATGGGACTGGCATTACCGGTCGAGTATATTTTTGTGTGGATACACAACCGTTCAAGACCAGGATCGTTCCAGCTACTATGATAAGGTGTTTTGTATTCATTTTCATAGGAAATCCTTGTTACCTTTATTCGATTTTCTCTTTCTCTTCACTGACTGCTTGAGAAGCATTATTTCTTTTTCGACCGAATATTCGTTCGATGATGACATAGAAAAATGGAGCAAAGACGATAACCAATATGGTACCGGTAATCATCCCACCTAGCACCGAAGTACCGATAGCTTTCATTGCGCCAGCACCTGCACCGGTAGCTAATGCGAGCGGTAATACTCCGAAACCGAAAGCTAATGAGGTCATCATAATGGGTCGGAATCGGAGTCGCGTTCCTTCCAAAGCTGCTTTGAAAAGACTCATTCCTTCTGCTACCCCAGCCTTGGCAAACTGGACGATCAGAATAGCATTTTTGGTGGTCAATCCCAGGGTCGTTAATAATCCGATCTGGAAGTAAACATCATTTGAAAGGCTTCGGCTGGATGAAGCGATAACACCGCCGATAATTCCTAGCGGTAGCACTAATAGAATCGATAGCGGAATCGCCCAACTTTCATAGAGTGCTGCCAGACATAAGAAAATTACAAAGATCGAGAAGGTATATAGCAGAGTGGTTTGTGTCGATGCCTGCTTTTCTTGATAAGATAATCCGGTCCAGTCGTATCCGGTTCCTTTCGGCAGTTTCGCAGCTATTTCTTCCATTGCCTTCATCGCTTCGCCGGAACTGCGGCCTTTAGCCGGTTCACCCCAGATGTTGACTGATGGAAATCCATTGAATCGTTCTAATCGAGGTGCACCGACAGACCAACGAGTAGTCGCAAACGAATTAAACGGTACCATCTGCCCACTATTGTTGCGAACATATATCTTATTGAGATCGGACGGCTGACTCCGGAACGGTGCATCGGACTGTACATATACCCGTTTCACACGGCCGCCCTGAATAAAGTTATTGACATAAGCGCTGCCAAAACTAGCGGCAATAACATTATGTATTGAACTGATAGGAACCCCAAGAGCACCTGCTTTTTCCCAGTCGACATCAATCCGGAATTCGGGAATATCTTCCATACCATTTGGCCGGACGTTGGCTAATCTCGGGTCTTGCATAGCCATGCCCAACATTTGGTTTCGCGCTTGCATTAATGCCTGATGTCCAATCCCACCGCGATCTTCCAATTGAAAATCGACTCCACCGGCATTACCTAATTCGACTACCGCAGGAGGTGGAAATGCAAAAAACAAAGCTTTTTTATATTTGGCAAAAGCCATCGTAGCTCTCCCTGCAATTGCTTTAGCCTTTAAATCCGGCCGGTTGCGCAGATTCCAATCCTTAAGTTTGGCGAACACCATTCCATTATTCTGTGCTGATCCGGAAAAGCTTATTCCCGTAATTATCATGCAAGATTCAACTGCTTCTTTTTCGTTTTCCTGGAAATAACTTCTTATTTCCTCAGCTACTTCCTTGGTTTGTTCCAAAGTTGAGCCGGTCGGCAGCATAATTTGCGCCATCAGCATTCCTTGGTCTTCATCAGGAAGGTAACTGGTAGGCATACGAAGGAATAGGAATCCTAATCCGATAACGATAATGATAAATATTAACAAATACCGCAGTTTATGGGTTATGGAACGGCCGGCTAACGCTACAAATCCGTCTCGGAAACGGAAGAAGATACGATCAAACCACAGAAAGAACGGACGTAATAACTTATTGGCGCTTTCAGCCGCTTCGTGTCCCTTGGCTACAGGTTTCAACATTGAAGCACAAAGAACGGGAGTTAGAATTAAAGCTACCAATACTGAAAGAAGCATTGCCGAAGCAATAGTTAATGAAAATTGCCGGTAAATTACTCCGGTAGAACCACCGAAAAATGCCATTGGACCAAATACTGCTGCCAGTACTAATCCGATACCGATTAAAGCCGGGGTGATTTGCCGCATCGATTTCGCGGTAGCTTCTTTTGGAGGCAGTCCTTCTTCACTCATGATTCGTTCGACATTTTCGACAACAACTATAGCGTCATCTACGAGTAATCCGATGGCAAGTACCATAGCGAACATGGTTAACATATTGATACTGAATCCAAAAAGACCTAAAATTGCGAAGGTACCTAAGAGCACTACCGGGACTGCAATCGTCGGAATTAACGTAGCGCGAATGTTTCCCATGAAGAGCCACATAACTAAAAATACTAAGATAATAGCTTCAATGAGTGTCTTGACTACTTCATGGATAGATACTTCTATGAAAGGAGTGGTATCGTAAGGATATACCACCTTCATTCCTTTCGGGAAATAAGGACTTAATTCATTAAGTTTATTTTTTACTGCCCGGGCAGTTTCCAAAGCATTAGCTCCGGGAGCTTGCCGGATAGCTAACCCGGAAGATGGTTTACCATTATAAGTAACTTCTACATTATAAAATTCACTCCCTAGTTCGGTTCGTCCAATATCTTTAACCCGAATAACCGATCCATCCTGGTTGGTTCGTAAAGGAATCATAGAGAACTCGTCCGGAGTTTGCAATAGGCTTTGGACAATGATAGAAGTATTTAGCCGTTGCCCTGGTATTGCCGGGGTACCGCCGAACTGTCCGGCAGAAACTTCTACATTATAGGTTTTTAATGCCGCGATTATATCTTCAATAGTTAAATTATAATTGTTGAGTTTATCGGTATCTAACCAAATCCGCATGGCGTAACCGGACCCGAAACTGGCAACTTCACCGACTCCAGGGACACGGGCTAATACTTTTTCTAAGTTGGTTAGCGCATAGTCCTGCAGGTCTCTCATCTGCATACTGCCATCTTCGGAAATAAGTCCGATAATCAGCAGATAGTTTCTGGTTGATTTGCTGACTTTAACGCCAGCCTGTTGCACGGATTGAGGAAGGCTGGTCATTGCGAGTTGTAATTTATTCTGGACTTTAGCCCAGGCTAAATCGGGATCGGTTCCCGGTTTAAAGGTTAACTCGATTCGAGAGGAACCGGCAGAATCGCTTATACCGGAAAAATAGAGCATATCATCGAATCCAGTCATTTTCTGTTCGATGATCTGGGTGATACTGTTTTCAACAGTACCTGCAGAAGCTCCGGGACTACTTGCCTCAATAGCAATAGAAGGCGGTGCTATCGGAGGATATTGCGATATCGGTAAATTATATATTGCCAGTCCGCCCAATGCCATCATGATAATCGCAATAACCCAAGCGAAAACCGGCCGTTTTAAGAAAAATGCTGATAACATGTTATTCCTCCATTAATCAGTTGTAGTCGTAGTCAGTGTTACCATAACCCCGGGCTGTAATCGTTGTGTCCCTTCGACAATAATTCGGTCGCCAGCAGTAAGACCGGATGAAATCAGCCACTGGTTACCTACTGCTCGATCAATCGTCAGCATCTGCATTTGCGCTTTTCCGGAAGTATCTACCACCCAGCAATAGGGCTCACCTTTTTGATCCCGGATAACACCAGCCTGCGGAACCAGGATAGCTTTTTCAAGAATACCCTCTTTAACCACTGCATGGAGAAACATGCCGGGAAGAAGTGTATGTTTCGGATTCGGGACGGTGATCCGTAAACTAACCGACCCGGTAGTCGGATTGACCGTGACATCGCGGAATTCCAAAGTACCTTCTAGCAGATAAGTAGATCCATCTTCTCGGAGGATAGTTACCTTTTTCTGCAGGGCACTATTGGAACTATATTTTTTATCTATGAGTTGGTTTTGTAGTTTTAATATTGCAGCAGTGGATTCGGGTACATCAACATAAATCGGGTCTAATTGTTGAATGGTAGCCAAAGGGATCGCCTGATATGCGGTTACCATCGCACCTTCAGTTACATTTGATTTACCGATCTGGCCGGAAATAGGTGCTTTGATTGGAGTATAAGACAAATTAATTCGCGCTGATTCCACCGCAGTTTTTGCGGATTCCAATTGCGCTTCAGCCAGATGTAATGCGGCAACTGCATCATCATAATCCTGCTGACCAATAGCATGGGTTGCCACCAACGCTTTAAACCGCTCAACCCGTAACCGGAGAGCCGGTAGATTAGCTTCAGCGATTCCAACCGCAGCGTTTGCCTGATTATATGCTGCTTGATATTGAGCCGAATCGATTTGGTACAGCAAATCCCCTTCTTTAACAAAAGAACCCTCTTTAAAAAACCGTTTTAAAATCAGACCACTGACCTGCGGGCGAACTTCAGAGACTCGAGAAGAAGTAGCTCTGCCCGGGAGATCGGTGGTCAAGACCAGTCGTTGTGTCTGAACAGTAACCGTCGTTACTTCCGGTGTCATTTTCGGCATTCCTTGGGGTGGGTGAGAGGTACACCCGGCTAGTATAAGTACTACTGCTACAGTAGGAATCCAAGATAGCGTTGAGATTTTATGCATAATCGAATATCCTTTTTGTAAAAGATTGATTTCCTTTTATTATTTATTTTTATTGCTATTTTTAGCGCCAAAGGTCAGCCATACGGCTTTCAACTGACGTAGATAGTGATAATTATTGCTTCGGTCTTTTTCTAATTGCATTGCTAACGAGGTTCCGCTGACAATGGTCATTAGCGATATAATCAAATCGTTAATATTGGTATTAAGCGGCAGTTCGTTATTTTTTATAGCCAAATGAATATATTGTTTCATCCAATCATCCAGTAACATTACCGGGATATCTTCGATCCCCGGACAGTCGGGGTAAGCCAGTTTCTTTTCAAGGCTGGAAATAATAATATTTTTTGGTTTCTGTAACCGCGACAGTAATACCGATAGAATTTGAAATGAGACATTGTTGTTAAAATGATAATCCGATACATGGCTGAAAAGTGCTTCAATTAAAGATAAATATTTTCCTGGAGTAGCCTCTTTTTGGGATACCCAAATCATTTTTAAAGTAGTCAAACAAATATAATAATTTACGACATCGATTTTCTCAGGAAAATAGTTAAAAAAAGTACCTTCAGCAATTTCGGTGTCTTGACACAATTCCCGGATCGAGATATTATCGAATCGATTATGTTTTAACCGCTGCATTAAGGCTTGCATGATTGCCAGCTTGGTCTTGGCATGTTTTTTCTCACGCAAGGTGTATTCTTTAACCTTCATGCGGCACCTCAATAATATGATAGTATACTACAAAAATATAGCATACTATAATTATATTGTCAAGTATTATTTTATATCGCAGCTGTGGCTGTCGATTATCAATT
>JBHGBB010000109.1:0-13280 GCA_041946755.1 bacterium
AGTTGGTTCCGGAAAAGGTATTGATCCGCCTTGTAGAGCCAGTAATTCGTCTAAAGAAGATATGTTTTGCTGATCTATTTTGGTTATGATTTTATTGAATACCTGATAGGTTAATTCGACATCATCCATCGCCCGATGTAGATGTTCAGGAACGATTGATAAAGCCGTTGCTAAATTCCCCAGACTATAACTCGGTAGGTTCGGAAACGCTTTTTTTGCTAATAGAATAGTATCCAGCACCGGATTAAGTGGAATCGGATATTTCGCCAACCGGAGTTGGGCTGCCAGAAACCCTAAATCGAACCGGGCGTTGTGGATCACCAATATCGAATCTTCGATAAACGATAGGAATGGTTCAACAATCTGGGTGAAATAGGGAGAGAACCGCACCAGTTCATCGGTAATCCCGTTTATTGCCGAAGCGCCGGGAGATATCGGTCTCCCGGGATTAATCAGGGTTTCGTAGCGGTCGATAATTTCCCTATTCCGAATTTTCAGCATCCCGAGTTCAACCATCCGGTCACCAAATGCCGGGTTCAATCCGGTGGTTTCGGTATCGAGAATAACGAAGGTAGTTTCAGATACGTTCATATAAAATCAACCGCAGTGTCGCAGAGACCGCAGATAAATATTTATTTGTCTGAGTTAATCTGTGGAATCAATGGATTATTTTTTCGGTTTGATTACGGTTCCTTGCGGTGTATCTTCGAAGATATATCCTAGGTCCAGTGCCTGTTGCCGGAGCGTGTCCGCAGCTTTAAAATCTTTATTCTTCCGGGCAAGGTTCCGTTGGTCTTTCAGCTGTTCTATTTCCGCCGGAATAACCAGTTCCTGCTCTTTAACTTCAGCTAGACCAAGTCCTAGAACCCGGTCGAAATCCAGCAAAGTCCGCCGGAGAACCCTGCCTTTCAGAGCATATACCGCTTCCCAGACCACAGCTAGCGCGTTGGGCATATTCAAATCGTCTGTAATCGATTCAAGAAATGACTGTTTAATTCTATCTTCGAGTTCACCGGCACCAGTATCAGGCAGTTTCTGCAGTCGAAGCAAATCCACCCGGAGATTGTTTAACGCCCGTTGCGCTGCATCGATCGATTCCCAAGTGAAATTTAACGGTGACCGATAATGCCCGGTTAAGCAAAAATATCGGTATGATAAGGGTTCAAACCCTTTCGCTTCCAAATCTTTAAGCTGATAGAAGTTATTTTTCGATTTGCTCATTTTTCCGCCGTCAACCAATAAGAATTCCCCATGAAGCCAATATCGGACAAACGGTTTCCCGGTTGCCGCTTCACTTTGTGCATTTTCGTTCTCATGATGAATCGGGATATGGTCGGTACCGCCGGTATGGATATCGAATGTTTCCCCAAGATATTTCATGCTCATTGCCGAGCATTCCAGATGCCAGCCGGGGAAACCTTTACCCCAAGGGGAGTCCCATTGCATGATATGGGATGGGTCGGCTTTTTTCCAGAGCGCGAAATCGGCATGATGCCGTTTCTCATCCCGGACTTCTACCCGGGCACCGGCTTTTTGCTCATCGAGCTTAATTCCTGATAGTCGGCCATATTGCGGGAGTTTGGATACATCGAAATAGATGCCGTCAGAAGTTTCATAGCCGAACCCTTTATCCACCAAAGTTTTAACCAGCAGAATCATTTCCGTTATATGGTCAGTTGCTTTGCAAACGAGAGTCGGTCTTAAGATATGCAGTTTCGCTTCGTTATTAAAGAAATCCTGGGTATAGAATTCGGCTATCTCCCAAGGAGTTTTCTTCTCCCGGCGGGCGCCCGCTTCCATTTTATCTTCACCGTCATCAGCATCGCTAACCAGATGGCCGACATCGGTAACGTTCATCACATGGGTAACGGTATATCCGGTATATTCGAACATCCGGCGCAGAATATCAGCAAAAACATACGCTCGAAAATTACCGATATGCGCATAATTGTATACCGTCGGCCCGCAGGAATATATTCCGACTTTTTCGGGGATTAAGGGAACGAAATCTTCTTTATTTCGAGTTAAAGTGTTGGTGAATTGGATTAAGTGCATAAAGTAAATAGATGGTTAAATAAAAAAAGAAGTCAGAGGTTAAAGGTCAGATCGAGAATAATACTTGCAGCCAAATCAATCTGCCCTTTGTCCGCCTAAGGCGGATCTGACTTCTGATTTCTTAGTTTGGAGTTATTTCGCGCCGGCGTAAGTCAGTACCGCGATTATTTCCACATTTTTCTTCTTTTTCGCGATATCCATTGCCGACATTCCCGTTTTATTTTTCGCCATTAAATTAAGATTTTTCTTCTGTTCTAATAGGACTTTAACGGTAGCCAGATTATTACTAGCTACTGCCAGTGTTAGCGGTGAATCTCCCATTTTATTCTGCGCATTAATATTCGCTCCGCGTTTAATTAATAGCGCTGCGGTTTCAGCGCGGCCTTTTTCCACGGCACGCATTAATGGAGTCCATTCATTGAGCGTTTTCGCATTAACGTTCGCCCCTTTATCCAGCAGCATTTTTGCGATATCAGTATATCCTTTTCCGGCAGCGTTCATTAATGCAGTCCAACCAAGTTCATCCGCTTCATTCGGATTCGCGCCTTTGTTTAGAAACGCGCGCACCGCGGTGGTATCTCCTTTTTCAACCGCAGTTAAAAATGGCGACCGACCGAGCCCCATAATTGAAGTATCTTCTTGCGAACATCCGATAAGTAAAATTGAACATAGCATTAAGGCGGAAATTACCAAAAGAAATCTATTTACCATACATATTCCCTCCCCAGATTATAAAAAGATAGATTAATAATACCCGTTAATATAATTTTATGCAACTCAGTTTTACTCGAATCGCTGCATTTGGCCGTATTACAATCGCTGGGATGCCGATTAATGGTCGGACAGTTCTGAATCCGACATCGGGATATGCTGAAGTCCCATTTTTTGAAGTTCGTGCTGAACAATCGAAAGTAAACAGTCAAAATTTCTTTTGACCGATAGAGTTAACCATGATAATTTGAAGAATTAATAGTCCGAATAGGAAAAGAGAAAGCTTCAACAAAATAGCATATAGGGTAGTATCTCTAATCCACAAATATTGGCAATAATATAAACCAATTATCACAGGGAGAATAACACCAAACTGGGCTGTAAATGGCAGCTTTTTAAGTATATTATATTTCCGAGATAGACGGTTATAAGCCCATACGAAACCGAAATAAAGGCCATAACTGATTATACCTAATAAGATAGGAAGCATAATTTATTTCTAGCCAGCTAAGTTTGAGTATTATGTGTTATGTAAACAATCAACCTAAACTCTGCTTAAGATATATAGTACCTATAAATATTATTTTATGCAAGTCAATTTTAAGGTATTTGGCGATATGAGCTGGTAAACAACCGCTGGGGTGCCGATTAATGGCCGGACAGTTCTGAATCCGACATCGGGATATGCTGAAGTCCCATTTTTCGGTACTCGGGCTGAACAGCGGACGGAATCTTGGTTGGTATCGAACGCGCCTCCGCGAATAACTTTAATATTCGGGTCGGAATTTAGGATGGTTAAAGCTGTATTTCCCGCATAAGGTTGATATACATCAGCGACCCATTCGGCAACATTTCCTGCCATATCATAAGCTCCGTATGGACTTCGTCCGGCAGGATAAGAGCCGAATTGCATTGGATGCCCGAGTTTTGACCCGGAATAATTGCAATATGTAGCAACAAACTGGTTTCCCCAAGGATAAATCTTCCCATCGGTCCCGCGAGCCGCTTTTTCCCATTCAACTTCGGTCGGCAATCGGCATCCCATCCAGTCAGCATACGCGCTTGCATCCGACCAGGTAACTCCGGTTACCGGATACCGGGCTTGTCCCATCGGATAGAATTTATTTATCCAACCAGATGGCGTTGCATGACCGCTTGCTTGGATAAAAGCCGCATATTGGTCATTAGTAACTTCATAAACATCAATAAGAAACGAGTCAACATACACCTGCCGTTGCGGTTGTTCATTGATATTACCGGTATTGCTGCCGAAAATGAAATTGCCTGCGGGAACGATTACTTGAACTGATGGTTCCGGCTCAATCGTATAAATCATTGCACTGGTATCTTCCGGTGATATATTCAGCGCTTCTCCCGGCGCTGATTTAGAATTCGGTTCTTCCGGGCGCGACTCTATACTGGTCACCGTGGCATAAGGAATTCCTTTGGCTAAAGGCAATCCGATTTCCGGAGAATAAGGAGTTTCTTTCAATAGTTCAAACGCTGATTCTTCTTTAACCAGCTTGGTTTTTTTCGGTTTCTCAATAAGTTCCGTCGTTTCGATAGTAACAGTAGTATCCGTTGCTATCGAATAAGGAAGATGGTCCCGTTGGAACGGGATATCGCGAGATAGTATAGAAGGCGATACATTAATCCCACGCATTCGCGAGATATAATAGAGCGGAATCGCAATGAGTATAACCAAACCTAGCATCCAGATTAACCACCAAGCAGGATGAAGTTTTTTGGAAAGCGGCGCGAGCACCGGTATCGTCTCCTGCTCGGATTCATCCGGTTTCTGTGTCGTTCCCGCAAGGAGAAGCTGCGATATATCAGCGGCGATATCGGTTACCGCGGGATATCGGTCATTCGGGTTTTCTGCAATACATTTATTAATAATTTTTTGTATCGATGCCGGAATCGATTCTAATAAACTTTTACTTTCAAACGACTTACCGGTAATCAGTTCATAGAACAGGATTCCAAGCGGATAGATATCGGTCTGTTCATTTGCCGGCTGACCGAGTTTCTGTTCCGGAGCGATATATTGGCTAAATTTCGCTGCCGGTTTATGGAACACTTTGGTTGTCCCGCTGCTTCCGATTAAGGTAGCTAATCCATAATCAGTGAGTTTAACCGTACCTTCTTTATTAATAATAATATTCCCCGGATGCAGATGCTGATGATAATATAGTCGCTGATGTAGATATTCTAGTGCAGAACAGATTTCTAAAATTATCTCTGACGCTTGTACCAATGATAATTTATTTTTCCGAACCAGATATTCCGCCAGATTCGACCCGGGAATATCTTCGGTAACATAAAAATAGTTCCGGTCTTGAGCGATTAACGCGAGGATATTCGCTAAGTTTGCATGATAGAACCGAACCACCGTTTCGGTTTCATGTGCAAACCGGCGGGAGAATAAGTCGTCTTGAATTAGGTCGGGATCGAGTTGTTTAATGACCGCTGGCGTTTTGTTTACGATTTGTTCTCCGCGATAGGTTATCCCGAACCGACCACGACCGAGTTCGGTTGTTATCCGATATTGTCCAACAGTATCACCAACCATAGTAAAAATAATAGGTAAAGGGTTAAACAGTTACAGGGTAAATAAGTTTAAATTAACAACTCGTTATCCGGGTATACCACTTCTAGCATTTTAGGTTCGGATATAATCTGATCCCAGATGAGTTGGTCGTCGACAAAGAAAACATACCGGATTTTACCGGCTCCAAGTTGATAGAACCATTGGATTTTTAATCCGAGCATCGTTTGTTTCCTTCCGATCCAATCCGGTTGACCATATATCTCTTCAACCTCATTTTGGGTTAAAAACCCCCGGGGTTTGGCCACAGCAGTTTTCTTATAATCTAAATAGCTGATAAAACTCGAGTTAGATTGCTTTTTCACCTTAAGATTATACCGGCGAGGAATCGAACGTGAAATTTTCACGTTCGATCCTACCCCAGTACCAATATTTACCTTATTTGATTTTAATTTGTTTACCGGTTTTTGCAGAGAGATAGATCGCATCGAGAATCTGCATGATTTCTAATCCTTGCTCTCCGGTCGCCATCGGTTCTTTGTTTTTAAGAATACAGTCAATAAAATATGCGGTTTCTGCCGCGAACGTGTCTACTTTCGGATATACCGGTTTCAAATCCACCTGCGCACCGAGTTCTTCTTTATAGATAATCAGCGGGTCGAGTTGCGCCCCACCTTTCGTGCCCATAAGTCGGGAGTAGAACTCATCCGATTTCTCGATATTACTCGCCCAACTCGCATCCAGCGATACCGTCGCCCCATTTTTAAGTTTAATAAACGCACTCGCTAGATCTTCAACATCAAACGGTGCGTTCCCGCTTCGCCACCAAAACCCGGTATTTTTATTTCCGAACTGAGTATATACCGAACCGGTAACCAAATCAACTTCCGGGAAACCCATCAGCCATAAAGTTAAATCCAATACATGGACACCAAGATCGATTAGCGGCCCGCCACCGGATTTGCTTTTGGTGGTAAACCAGCCACCCATGCCGGGGATACCGCGCCTGCGAAGCCAACCGCATTTCGCATAGTAGATTTGCCCGAGTTCGCCAGCAGTAATAAACTGTTTTAAGAGCTGACTTTCACCCCGGAATCGATTACAATACGCCATCATAAATTTCTTTTTCGCCTGCTTAGCCGCGGTAATAATTTTTTTCCCTTCTTGCGCGCTAATTGATAACGGTTTCTCGCAAAGTACATGCTTCCCGGCAGCGAACGCCGCTACTGCTATCGGTCGATGTAGAAAATTCGGAGTACAAATACTCACCGCATCCAGGTCTGGTAACTCCAGCATTTTGCGGTAATCAGTGAACCAGCGAGCGATATTTTCTTTTTTTGCCACCTGCTGTACCCGAGGTGCATCGAGATCGCATATTCCAACAATTTGCGCGTTCGGACATTTTTGATACCCCCAAATATGATGTTGGCCTATCCCAAGACCAATAACGCCAACCCGGACTTTATCAGAACAACTTTTCTTCTTCATGATACCTCCTGAGAAATAAATATAGATAAGTGTAAATTAAATTACCGACTTGAAGATATCGGTATTAGCTAACAATATTTTATACCGTATTCTGGTTTCGGGCTATTCGAAATTGCAGGGTGTATGTTTTTATGTTTTCAACCGATATATCTTAATAGCATAATAAGCCCATTCCGGTTCGGTGTATTGGTTAAAAAAGGCAGCAAGCATCTGTTCTTGTTCGGGATGAGTCCAATTGAAATAAGGGCCATAAAAATCGGTTAATCGTTTCAGTTCATAAGGATTGTAGAGGATATGGGTTACTTTCATTTCCTGCAGTCCACGATAGATATCTTTCGGCGATTTAGCGGATTGTGCTAACTCGAAAATCGGGCTACGGTCAAAAACAGTGTTCATTATCGCTGGATGTTTCAAATAATGCCGCCGCGCTTCTGCAATAAAGAGAATATTCCCGTGTGCTGGTAAAGCATCATTGAGATATTCAAAAGTCGGATATATCGAAAGTTTCGTTTCTAGAATGAACTGGCGGTGCCATTCAGTTTTATTCAAACCGACCGGAGGCAGTCCCGGCAATTGTTTTATTCCAATATAAAACACGACATATACGGCTATGATTGATAATGATCTTCTAAATATCCGATGTTGAATATATTGAATAGCAAGATATCCTATACCGAGTGCTATCACTGGAATTACCGGCATCAGGAATCGTTCGATATGCTCGGTAAAAAAGAACCACAGCAAATACCCAAAAAGAAGATAAAGAAACATAACGCGGATATATTTATCCTTTTTTAAGGGAATGATTAGCGCTAATATTGCGACGATACATATCCGGGAATAATCTTGATATAATGGTTTAATGAGATTGAAAGATAAATGTGCGTCCATAAACTTTTTAGCTAATTCAGGAGACCAGTTATCCCCACCGAAAAAAGAATAAAATAAGGGAAACACTGGATTGCCGGTATAAATAAGGTTCTTAATACACCAGGGAAGAACCGGGAGGCAAGTACCAAGTATCAAGCACCAAACACCAAACTTCAGATTTCGGATTGATGATTTCGGGATTATAAACGCTGAAATGATTACGATAATACATATCGGGATAGCGATAGTAAGCATGGCGGTATATTTGCAACCGAGACCAAACCCAATGAAAATCCCGGCGAGTAACAAGTCGTTATATACCTTCTCATTCGTCCAATTAATAACAGCAAATAGCGCGAGCAGCGAATATCCGGCAAGCGCAAGATCGATATTCGCCTGATATAGGATTTGGAACACAATCGGTAATCCGAGAAAAATCAGGGCGGATATAGCGCCCGTAGCTTCATGCCACAGTTTTTTACCTAAAGCAAATAAACCGAGCGCGGTAAGTAACCCGAAATAGAAATGGAACAGTTTTCCGGTAATGTCATCATTAAAAACCATGCCAAGGGTATAAAGCATTTCGGTGTTTGCTGTGAAATTAGCATATACATT
The DNA here is from genome assembly GCA_041946755.1 of bacterium. GTDB lineage: Bacteria > UBP4 > UBA4092 > JAOAEQ01 > JAOAEQ01 > JBHGBB01. Next base: position 8,288 of record JBHGBB010000109.1, read on the forward strand.
ACCGGGTATATAGGTGATTTTATGCTGTTGCAGATAATAATCCGGTGCTCCGAAATGATATTCTAACGCATCATATTCAAAGGGGGGTAATAACGCGATGTTTAGCTGGACCAGCGCAAGAAATAAAATCGGAATCAACCAAAATAAGGTTGATCGCGAAAAACAAGAGGATAACGGCTGAAACTTAACCGATTTCTTGATAATGCGATGGATAAGAATATAAAGAACCGGAAGACTTAGTCCGATGAAAATAATCAAGAAACAGTTGAGATAGAGCAGATTACTTATGCCTAGCGCAAAGGTTAATAGCGAGAGGAACCCAAACCCCAGCCCGATGGAAAATACCAGATTCTCTAAAGATACCGCGGTTCTGCCGGTGATAAATTTCAGAATATACCAGCCATAGAAGGTTGCAGGAATGGTTAATGCGGCACTGATAAGTATCGAATCGTACGATACCAGTAGGTTCCAGAAAAAGGAAAACATGAAATGCAGATTCAGATGGATAATATCGGATGCAAACGAATAAAATATATCCGTATGAACCCGTAAAAATCCGGTTGCATCGGATTACTTATAAATAGTAATTGCGACATCAGGACAGACGGTTCCGCATAGAGCACAAGAACTACATTTCTCGTCATCAGTCATTAGTGCATAATGGTAGCCTGCAATATTTAGGTCGTCAGACATGACGAGTAGTTTAAGTGGGCAAGCATTTATACACAGCTCGCATCCTTTACAGCGTTCTTTATCAATAACAACCTTAATTTCAATAGTTTTGTCTTTCATAATCGTTCAAGTAGATTTAAGTTGAAGGTATCTCCATCGGATGCCAATATCCTTCCAGATTACGCGGTTCTTCCACGGTGTCATGCAACACCGTTAATTCCGGATCGCAAGCGCTTAAAAACATTAGGGTATATATCCGGAAGAAGACCGCTAGCGGTAATAGTAAACATATCAGAATGAAACTAAACGGTAATATAAGCAGAATAATTGGTATGGCAACGGCGACAATAATCAGAGCGGTTTTCGCTAACGCCAGGTGTAATGCAGCCATAACCAAGTAACTTGTTAATCCGATCACTAGACCGATAAGCCCAAAAGGAATTAGAGTTACTAACACAACTACAAACGATATGATCCCACCGGCCATGCCAAGGACAAACTTCATTAAAACGAATCGAACGGTATCCCATACGTGGGTTCGTAGCGTTTGGTAATATCGTTTCCAGGCAGGAATAACCCCGATATCCAGCAGATACATCGTCGGTACTACAAAATTAGTAGTGAATGCATCGAATAAGCCGAAAACTACCATAATACATATAAATATCACTAGAAAGATTAGGATACCTAAAATGAGCATAAATACTGATGCCCAGCTGCCATGGTCTACTCCGCGAAATCCATTAAATACTGAGAAAGCTAATAAAAGTACTAGTCCAATAAACAATAGAATAATAAATAATGCAATAAGTCCGACAATGAATCGGAAAAAGAACAACCGCCAACCGCGAGATTGATATTGCGAAAACCCGGCTCGTACCGTAGCCTCTTTTTTTGATAATAAATCGAGGAAAATGAACACGAAGATAGCCCGTAACACCGCAAAAATTAAGCAAAGGGTAATAACAAATGCAATACTTACCGCAATGATAACGATTATAACTACAATATGGTCTATGAGGTATTGCCAGGTATTGGAGAACCAAGGGGAAATAGATGTTCCGTGCGATTGTTCTTGCCCAGGGAAAGGAACATTAATATGACCGCTCCCACCCCCGCCTACGAATGCTTCTCCGGCTAGCCAGGCGACTAAAGCAAATTTAACCCATCGTTTCCAATTAAACGGTTTTGAGAATAACAGTTTCGAGGTAAACCGGAAGGCTGGTTCGATTAATTGGGTTACCGAAACGGGTGTCATAGTATCTCCAAGCGTGGGAAAAAAACTCGTTTAGATTTTATCCTATATAGTATCCTCTTCAAAGGTTATGTTTGTCAAATATAATCACAGAAAAGACCTAGGAGATATACTTAACTTGACAGCTGCTAGCACCTCAAGGTAATATTTTTATTTACAGAAAAACACACTTTTTCTAAAAGAATCATTTAGGTAAGGAGAAAGAAGCATGACAAATCGTATTCGGCAGTTTATCTTCAGTATCTCACTATGTTCAGCGGTAGTATTTATAATCTCACCGGTCTCGGCGCAATTGTTTAAGAAAAAACCAAAAACTACACCAACGGTAACAACTTCAACTACCGTCGCGCCAGCGACTGCGCAAAAAACCAAACCGAGTAAGGAGGCTAAATCGCCAGAAATTATTATTGCTACCTATAAAGGCGGCAAGTATACCAGCCAAGATTTAACGCAAAAACTAAAATCCATTTCTCCGTATGAAAGAATGGAGATGGATGAAGAAGGTAAAGAAACCGAGGTTAAGAGTCGGTATGTAAAAGAAGAGGTTATAAATCGAGTGCTTTACCCGGAAGCTTTAAAACTGAAATTAGATAAGAATCCGGTATTTCAATATCTAGTACAGGAAAAAGAAAATATGCTGTTGGTTAATAAGCTTTATCAGGTAGAAGTTAATCAAAAAGGTAAAGTAACCGAAACGGATATCAAAAACTACTATAATAAACATTCTACAGACTTTATCAATCCTACCGGAGACCAGTTTAAAATTCGATATATTTTTGTTGATGCTGCCAAAAAACGGAAGACAGACGAAGAAAAAGCGGAAGCATATAATAAAATCATGGAAGCATATCAAAAGCTGAAAGAGGGAAAAGATTTCGTTGAGATTGCGAAACAGTATTCGGAATCGGATGAATCGATTCGTGGCCAAGTTGCCGGCCCTTATTCCAGAAACACCATTATAAAAGAAATGGAGAATGCAGCATTAGCATTAAAACCCGGCGAAATCAGTGGGATAGTAACTACCAAACACGGGTATAATATCGTAAAACTGGAAGATTATCTTCCAGCCTTAGTTCCATTCGATAGAGCAAAACCGGCGATTCAAGGTAGGTTGCGGCAAGAGATAGCAAATACCGCGCAAGCCCGGATTTTTGATTCGGTTTCTACCTATAAAAATTATGCTGCGTTAGAAGAAACCACCGTAACTGCTCCAATTCAAGAGACTGCGGGGAAAGATACAACGAAAAAGGAGAAGAAATATTTACTCGATGCTGTCGGCGATTATGCGAAATCCAAGGGACTAGTTTCCAATGAAACGACAGCTTTTGGCAGCAAATCTTTAGCGCAATTTCTTGATCGATTTGATGTTCGAAAAAGAGAAAATCCGATATTATTGAAGATCGTTCGGAAATCGGAAAAATCAGGTAAGAAATCGACGTTAGCCGGATTCCTCCGTGGTAATAAAGCGAAAGGCTTGTTTGTTTTTACCTTAGCAGATATGAAAGCATTACAGCAAGATCCGCGGTTAGCGCCACAATGGAATAGTGTTGAGATGCAAAAACAATCATTAGATCGACTGGCGCAAGTGGTCACTTTTGCACTGGAAGCAAAAGCGCAGGGATTGGATAAGGATCCGGCGATTATTAAACAGGTGCAAGAGTATAAAACCAAGGAGTTGGCCAATACCCTCTTAACTCAAAAAATTGATAAGCAGTTGGTCATCACGGATCAAGAGATTAAAGACTTTTATGCCAAAAACAGTAGTATGTATCTTACCCAAAAAGAGATATTTGCCCGGATGATTCTAATTCAAGCACCGCGCGAGAATCAGGCGCAAATGAATCTGGCGAAGGATTCCTGTTGGCAGATATATAGCAAACTCACTGCCGGCGCTGATTTTAATGAAATGGCAAAAGAATACTCGCAAGGACCGAATCCGGATAAAGGCGGTGAATTAGGTTGGATTTTTATGGGACCAAGCGGATACCTTTTTGATACCGCCGCGTTTGCCGTTCCAAAAGGCGGGTTTAGTATTCCGGTACCACAACGACAAGGATACGGAATCATTAAAGTAGATGATATTCGCGAACCGCGATACCAAGCGCTCGATGAGGTTTGGGATAAAGCTAAAGAAACAGCAATGAATGAGAAACGAAACAAATTATCAAAACAGATTACTGAACAAATACTGAATTCGTACAACTTTAAATTATACGAAAAAGAACTGGCGAAGGTTTCCTATTAACCAAACGGATATATTTCTTATTTAGATCGTTTTTGCGAGCCGTAATCCAGTCCGGATTTATAGGACTGGATTGCGGATTCGATAGCGGTCATCGACTGCTGTAATTCTTTTGCTTTATCCAGTTTTTGAAGTACATCCTGATTTTGGGGATCGAGTTCATTAGCTTCCGTATAAATATTAAGCGCCTGCGTATACATACTCCGCTGCATATAAGCATCACCTAATTGCAGTAATTCAATGATGGCCAAGTCTAACTGCTCTCTTTTCTGAAATATGCCAACTAATCGATGGGCAATTTCTGTATTTAACGGATTCAATTGCAATATCCGTTTGTAGTTATCAATCAACTTATCTTCCGGTGTTTTTTCCGGTACCGCCACGGTTGGCGACGTAGCCGAAGCTTCCGGTTCATTTCGTAGTTTAGCAATTGCTGCTAATCCTTGCATCGCTAAAGCCTGATCCGGTTCCAGGTCTAAAATATGCCGATATGTTTTTTCGGCTGCATTCAAATCACCGGATTCCATATATGCTTCAGCTAAAGCGAGATATTCCGCGACCAATTCAAACTCTAAACCTATTTCTAAATAAGCATTGATATATCCGATTCGTGCATCAATATTTCTTGGATTGATTTCGAGTTTTTTTCGATAATATTCTAACTTCCCATTCGTTGATTCTGGGATCGGTTCCGGTTCGGTTATAACCGGCTCGGGTTCAACTGGCTCGGAGACAGGTTGCTGGTCTTTGGCTGCTGTTGGTGAAGGAATAATTTCTTCGACCGCTTTTTCTGGGAGCGGGTCGATAGAAACTGGACTTATCAA
>JBHGBB010000011.1:0-38203 GCA_041946755.1 bacterium
CAAGATTAGACTCAAAAAACAAGACAGTCTTAGGGATAAACTACTGAATAACAGAATGAGAAAAATGACTCTCAAATCTAACAAAAAAGCAAATGTGCCCTTTTGTTAGATTTGATCAATTATCTAAGAATTGGACTACAATTGACTTTTTATCTTCTTCTATAGAGTGACACTCCAAGAAGTCCGGCTATTCCGTAAATCATTTCAAAGCCAGGCGTATTGTGGCTTCCATTTCCAGAAGTGTTGTTTGAGCCAGAAGTGTTTTCCTCAGGTGTTTGTTCAGCATTTGCTGCTGGACTTTCGTTCTCTTGTCCAAGACCCTGAGTAGCAGGCTCTGACTGTGTTTCATTTATACCTTCTGTTGCATTGGTTACATTGGCTTGAAGTCCGGAATCACTGAAATTCTCGCTAGTGTTTGCTTCGGTACTGTTATTTAGTTCAAGACCAGTAGATTCAGACTCTGCTCCCTTCACATGTATTACTTCGTTAGAAGTACTGACGTTGCTGCTATTGACATTGTTGTGGTGATGGTGGTGAGTGCTACTGCTGCTACTGCCACTGTCACTGTCACTGCTACTGTCTTTGTTGTCTTCAGCAGCAATGTTTTCTTCTGTTAAGTTTATTGTGTTAACTTTTGAGACAGATCCAAATTCGTTGCTTACGTTAAGTGTTACTGTATAGTTTCCTGCTGCGGAGTAAGTATGTACTGGACTCTGCTCGGTTGAAGTCTCGTTGTCTCCAAAGTCCCAGTTCCATGCAGTTGCATTTTGCGATAAATCTGTAAACTGCACAGAGCCAGTGGAATTATCTGCACTGAAATCAGCTACAGGAAGACCATTTCGTACATTTATTTCTTGAGTTTTGGAGCTCCAGCCTTTTCCATTATTTACTACATGGATAACCGTATAGTTTCCTTCTGTAGAGTAGTTATGTGTTGCATTCCTCTCTGTTGAAACGTTTCCGTCTCCAAACTTCCAGAACCAGGAAGTTGCATTTGTACTGTCGTCAGTAAATGACACGTTCAACGGAGCATTTCCAGAGCTTGGAGATGCAGTGAAATCAGCAACTGGTGATTTTGAACTGTCTCTGTTGGCAGTTATATAGGCTACCTTCGTAAGCGTATCGTTTCCTTCAGGTCCCCAGACTACCAGCGTAACATTATAAACGCCAGGCTTTTTAATGTTATGATGGGTTGTTTGTGTTGCACCGCTGTAAGTGGTTGCCTCTGTTTGCACATTTTGGAATATCCACTTCCAGTGAGTAACGTCTCCAGTGGCATTACCCGTAAGCCTGGTAAGTAAAATAACATTTCCATTTGTGTTATTAGAAGAAAAATTGTTAATTGTTACATTGCCTTCTGCTAAAGCCGTAGGCATTAGCAGTATAACGAGTGCTAATAAAACCATAGGCAAGAAACATTTTTTCATATTATTATTCCCCTCCTTTCTGTATAAAATGAAATCGTATGTAGACCGGTTTACTAAAATAATGTTAAATATACTCCACTATCCGTTATTTTGTCAAGTAATTTTGACATTAATTCAATTAAATAATCTGATTATACCAGGTCATTCTGCACGATACCTATTCCAGAACTTAACCAGTGTCGGAGAACTATTCAGATAAAACCGAATAAATTCCGTAGAATCAATATTCTGATTCCCATTTCCTACCGGCGCCTGGTTGGTAAGTGTACTACCATTAGCCGTCGGATAACCGGCCACCGCAAGCTCAACATAATCCGGAATAGTATAGAACAACGGTTGTAATTGGATGGTACCTTCGAGATAAACTCCAGTACCGGCATAACTCTGTGCGTATGCCCAATCGGAAGGAGTATCTCCCGGAAAACCAAACCAGCCCGACCAATTATTATCCGCTTCATTACCGATAAACGCATCGTATTTAGCTACCAGCCCGGATTTCGACCAGAACATGGTAGTTAAATTCCCGACTGTTTTCGCTAAAATAATAAACCTATCCTGCCCGGTTCCGCTGGCTTTTTCAGTAGCTAGATAGAGTTTAGTACCATTCCAATGTGCCCAGAGATGTATAGTACTATTTGCACTGGTAGCAATCAGCTGCGCGGTAGTATCCAAACTCCCATCCAGTACATATTCTATTGCTACTGTCCCGCCGGAAATAGTAATATGCCAATCCTGACCGGAATTATTATCCCAGATACCGGAACCGTTGTTGAAACAGAAATCTACGGTAGTGGCTACACTTGGTATCGAATAATCATACCGGAAATATCCGGTACTAGAATCGAAATTCATGCTACCATCTGGTGATAACACCGTAGCCCAGTGATTATAACCAAGATGAATATATACCGAACTGGTTGAATCAGGAAGAGAACCGCGTACCGGGTCATAGTAGATTGAAACCGTTTGTCCGGTAGTCGGCGTAGCCGGTATCCAGAAGGTAGATGGATTATCGATACTATTCGCCCCAAGTTTAACATGCCGAATCGGCGATCTAGCAATATATCCTTTTTTATCGGTAGCTTCAATATAAAAGTCATATAATTTACCATTTAACCCGCCAATAGCAGCACTATATTCCCAAGCTTTATAATATGGAGTAACGCTGGTTTGCGGTGTGCGATATACACTTGATAGAGAGATACTGACCCATGCACCTACTCCGGTTCCTCCTGAATAGGTCTCATTTTCTGCAGAGATAATGCCATTAGTATCAATTCGATATTTGAGATAGGTTGAAGTTAACCCGGAGACATCATAGATATAGCTCCAAACCGTAAACGTAGTTGATTGGGCAATACCCCATTCATTCCCACCGGGATTATATGGCTCTCGTTGTGGAAGATAGATGGTCGGTCCGGTAGTATCCAGCGTACCGGAACCAATAATCGAATTCGCTGATAGAGTCGCTATATTCGAGGCTCGGGTTGGATGTCCATCCCAAGTATCCGAATTGGGTTCCCAATACCAATAATCCGATGCTTCTCCAAGCAAGAAATTAGTATATGCTGTCGAAGCAATCGAACTGCTCGGATTAATCTGCCGTGCGGTATTAACTCGATTTTTCCCGGCAACAATAACTCCCCAGGAGTTCCGGTCTGCAGAATAACCACTGCTATCCGCATCGCCATTCCATTTTTTAAATTCCGGATCACCGTTATCCGCGCCAGCCCAGGAACCGTCTTCGATATGAATAATATCAGTCGTATCCGGTGGAAACATATCCAGATAATCCTGAATCGTGGTGCAGACAAACCGCGTGGGATTGGCTTGTAACCAGGTAATAAAACTATCGAAATTGCTATGATAATATGAATCCGTTCCACCGCCATAATTATCTCCATCATGATGCAATACAATCAGCAGTGGATGTGCAGTATCGGTATTATATGATTCTAACTGACTCATCACCGCATCATAACTTAAGGCGCCAAATCCACCTCGACCATCTTCGTTACCCATATATCGGTCAGCAGGAACGGCGATAATTTTTTTAGTGGTTCCCGTCGCCGGATCGATATAACTCACATAATGCGGTTGATGCCCCCATTTTGCTGAAACTGGAGTCGGTGCCCAGAGGCCGGTCAATGAAATCCAATCATTCGGATTTGGATTCTGCTGGTCAGCCGGATTCGGTTCATAAATATTCCCACCGGAATTCCAGGGATACCCTAGGCAGGCACGGTCGAAATGAATATTATCAACGATGACCCACTGGATTCCTTCATCAACCAACGCTAGAATCATCCGAGGAGAGAAAGCGGTTTCGGCCGGGAAATAACCCTTTGAATAGGAAATACTACTCCCGAAATTCGCTGATACCGCTAGCTTATGCAATTGAATTTGCCGCCGGATATCATCATATTCAATCAATCCATTTAATGGATGATAATACCCAAATCCGATAATATCCAGCCGGGGATTACCTAACGAAGTCGACCAAGTCCGACCAGTTACCCAACGGGATTCCCAACTCGCAAATTCCGATACGGTCCCCTTAAGGTTATCGAGATTTTCCATCAGAGATCCGGAAAAGCTTACCGAGGCACCAAGATGAGCTAACCCCGCATTTTTCCCGGATTCAATAGCGTCGATTGGATACGTGGTATATGGTCCGATTCGTTGCCGAAATATATCTACGACACTGAAACTATAATGTCCGGCAGACTCGGTTTGCGTAACCGTTTCTCCAGGCCAATATATCGGTTGATGCATATGCCAGAGAAAGGCTATATATATCGGCTGATCTGCTTGTCCATTTCCGGCAAAGATAAATAAGAAAACAATGCTCAATTGCACAATTATCCTTCTCATAATCTTACCTTAATCAAGCGCTCCCAATTCGGGATTACTCACCCTGCAAACAATACGGCGCGGCCTAAATTAGTAGACCGGTTTACTTAGACTATAAAGAATAGTCCATATCGAATCGTTTGTCAAGTCAGGATGAGATAAAAAGATAATGCAAATAGGCAGGTAGCTTGGATTTAGTTGCAAGAGAATTTACTTAATCCAACAGGCACGATATTTCCAAACGTAATCGAAATAGCGCAACGGACGATAACCGCTGGAGTAGAACCGACGTAACTATTTAAATCTTTCAACTGTTCGGTAGCACTATTACCGACTAAATCGAAGATATCCGGTTCGTTGCCGTCAGCATCATTATTAAACCCGCCACCGGGATTCCATTGTGTCGCATACTGCTGAATTTCCCGGATGCCATTATAAGTTTCTAGCGCTGCATAGGGAACGAATGACCAGGTTTTACCTGCGGGATTTCCGATAGTTGATAATGGCACCGCTATTTCAGTTACCCCAATATTCTTATTATAAGCAGATTTGACTCCGGTAGAAACAATATTGCCATTTTTATCTGTCATAACCACTGAATTCACTCCCGGTACTGCCACTTCAAATTCACTGGCTAGGTATCCAGATAACACCGCATCAGCGCCACCGTTAGCAATTCCACCTTCAATTCCCAAAGCAGTTCTACCGCTTCCATAGACGCGATCGGTATCAATTGCTACTCCGAAATAAGGGGTAAAAAAAGATGCTGCTGTATTTATACTTACTGCCTTGAATAAAAAATATAAATAACCCGTATCCCAGGCGATACGAAATTCGTCTATATCCGCATCACCGCCGGTAAACGTTGCATCGGTCGGGTATGTATAATCTCCATCACCGGTATCATCGTTAATTTCATCTTTCCAAATAAATTCTGTTCCAGTACTACTGATGGTTCCGGTTCCTTGTATTCCGGCTGTTCCTCGCCAGTCGTTCAACAATCCATCAATTGTAATTTTACCGTAAGTACCTGATAACGGCCCGATTGGACTTGGTGGTTGTGGTGGAAGCCCGGTTCCGGTAGCGAAAATTGATTCGAATGTGCCGAATAATGGTAATCCAGTCAATGCGCGAGCAGTAGTAGCAATTCGAACGGTATATAGCTGGTTGCCTAGAAAGCTAGAACTCGGAGTATAGGTCATCTGGTTGCCAATCCAGTTGAATGAACCACTGCTGGATGGACTGGTAGAAAATGCTTGTTGCACGGAGGTGGTATTCATTGCCATATTAAACATAACCGCAATAGTTGTATTTACTGCAATATTCTTACTATCATGCGCTGGAGTTATCTTGAGTATCGTTGGATTAAGCGATTGTACCTGTGATACCGGTAAATAGATTCGAGCAGTTTGTGCGCCGATAGTAAGTATCGGGATTTGATTTGAAGCATTGATGGTGACTGTATCAGAACTATTAAGCAAATTCAGTAATTTCGTACCTGAAGTATAGGACGTCGGCAGTGCATTCGTCGTTTTCGATGCAGTAGCCGTATTTAGAATAATAATCAATTCGCTGCTACCTTCTTGCCGTGAATAAGCATAGATACCGGTTCCAGAAGAACTATTTTGCAAGGTTGTTTGGGTACCACGACGTAACGGAGAATATAACCGACGGAGGTTGTTTAGTTTTTGCACCAAGAGAAATAAAGCATGGGTTTGATTAAAATTATCTCCAAGTGAAGGACCGGATTCAAACTGACCATCAAACATATCTTCCCGACAGTTTGGATCACCACTGCCATTGAATCCTTGTTCGGTACCATAGTATATACAGGGTACGCCGCGAGATGTAAGTTGAAATACTAACGCTACTTCTAACCGTTTTTGATCATCGTTCGCATGTGAACTCGATAGAAACCGGGGTTGATCGTGGTTATCAAGGAAAGTGACTAATCGTGATTGCGCTTCTGCTGGATATCTTGTTGTTAGACTGGTATATCGGTTATCCAGATTATCAGTTGCGGCACTTAAATCGGCGAAAACTCCATTGGTAGTAAAGTAAAGCGGATAATCGAGAATAGAAGTTAAGGTACTGGAATTTACATACGATGCGCATTTGCTATCATCACCATCATATACTTCACCATACATAAAGAAATTGATTTTCCCACGGGGAGCCAGATATGTACGAATCGCCGGAGCCCAAGTCTGCCAGAATCCTAAATCTACATGTTTTACAGTATCAATACGTATTCCATCAATATCCGTAGTATCAAACAGATTGGAATAAATACTAATGAAAGTTGTTCGGATAGAAGTTAGTTCCGTTTTAAAATCATCCAACCCTGATAATTCACCAAGAATCTGTTCCGGATCTGACCAATTCCCGATATTACCATAATTATGGAAATAAGCGAGATTATCAAACGGGGCTGCATAATGCGTAGCTGACCGATAACTAAGGTTATATCCCGACGTAGTATAATTCGGGTATCCTCCATCAGTACTATAAATCAAGTCGCCGCCATGGTTGCAGATGATGTCAAGGTTAATGTAGATTCCGCGCAGATGCGCTTGTTGTACCAGTTGTTGTAAATCGGATAGTGCGCCCCAGTGGGGATCAATCCGGTTAAAATCTATCGTGCAATATCCATGATATGCGCCATTCTGATTATAGAGCACCGGAGAAATCCAGAGTGCAGTTACTCCCAACGATTTGAGATAATCCAGTTTCTGTTGGATACCTTTAAAATCACCACCGTGGATATCCCAACCACCTGAAGGATTATAGGTTCCGCTCGGATTGGCGGTATTATTACTATATTCGCCATCGAAAAATCGGTCGGTTATAATCTGATATATAACTTGATCGCGCCAATCATCAGGAGAAGGAGTCAATTCCGCCCTGACTATTGGCAATAATAAAGCAAAAAGAATAATAGTCTGAAGATTATTTAAAAATAAAAACTTACGATGTTTCATTTTGAATAGTTTAATCTCCGGCATAGTGAATTATAATAATCAGACAAATTATTCCTAATAATGGGATCGCATTAACCTTTTTGTTTACCATAACCAATCTTATTTGCGGAGTCGAATCTCCAATATAAAGACTCGATTGCATTTAAGGTTTTTGGGATGTACTCGACTGCGAGGTTAATATTTGGTTATAAATTAACTGATAAGCGCGATTATATACCTGATTCGCTTCTATTTCAACCGCTTGCTCTTTTTTCCATTTATCGTCTCGTAGCTGCTTGCATAAATTATCATATTCAGATCCACGAATCTTTTTTATATTCAACGCCTCTTCATATTCCTTCCGTTTAGCAACATACCAGTCCGTAATCTTTTTCAATTCTTTCTGACTAAACGATTTCTTTTCATTCTCCGCATAACTTTTCGCTCGGCGATCGATCATTTCTTCATTACCTCTAACGGCGATCGCAGCCGTAGTACTTGAATTATGTGCTGGTGTTACTATCGGTTGCTCCGGAATCGGCTTCGGCTTGTTTTCTGCCGCAGCTTTAGGTACCGGTTCTTGTGGTACCGACGGGATTGATATATTCGGCTGGGTTCCCAAACTTGATGCTGTCGAGTCGCTTGAAATCACGCCAGCGGTCTTGTTCACCGGTATGGTTGGCAATGCAACCGGCGTATATTGTTTGAATCGCAGAAATGTACTATGTGACGCAAAATATCCTATCCCAACAAACAATGTCAATAGAATGATTACCACTACCCCCCCTATTTTTAGCGGAGATTGATACCATGACCGAGCTGGTTTTCTATTTTTCGCCGGTACCGGAGTCGCTATTTCTTTTGCAGTTTTATTTACTAGCGATTGCGCTGCTCCTAATAACCCTTGATGGAGTTCACCGATATTCTTATATCGGTCGCGAACATCCAATTCCAACGATTTTAATATAATATTATCGAGTATTTTTGTATCTCCGGGATTGTAATAACTCGGATGTTTTACATTTCCTTCCGGTAACCTTCCAGTTAATAACTCATAGATCACTACGCCAACCGAATAGATATCTGACCTGGCATCGATACTCTCTCGCCCTTCCCGCTGTTCCGGTGACATATAATCGAACGTTCCAACCGGGCTGCCCATCGTTATCATATCCCGGTCTTGCGTCTTTTGATTAGCCAGGGTACCTATCGGTCTTTCGCCGTTCCCACCGCCGGTCATACCAAATCCCATTGAAGAAGCTTCACTACCGATGATTTTAACTAATCCGAAATCGGATATTTTAACTTTACCGTCTTTATCCAGGAGAAGATTACTCGGTTTTAAATCCCGGTGGACATACCCGCGCTGATGGGCATATTCCAATCCATCGCATACCTGACACATCAATTCGACAATCCGTTTAATTGGTAATCGGTCCGGGTCTTCCAACGGCAATTCCTGTGCTACGCGAGCGGCTTTGCGCAATGTCATCAAACTGCCCCCGGGAACATATTCCATTGCCATATAATAGGTTTCACCCTGCATACCCATATCATGAACCCGTACTATATGGGGATGTGAGAATTCCAGCATGGCTTTCGCTTCTCGTTTAAATCGTTCGATAAATCCGGGAGCGTTACGGAATGAAGGATGGATCAGTTTTACCGCACCGGGGGTACCGAGATGGATATGTTCGCCACGGTAGACGACTCCCATTCCACCTTGCCCAATCTCTTCGATTAACTTAAAATTCCCGAAAACTTCACCGATCATACCTTATCTTGCCTCTGACTTCTAACTGCTGCATTCTGTTTTTTTTATTGAGTAACTATTGCTGTTTCGAGTGTTTTCCAGAACCGGGTTTGTTGCGGGTTGAGTTTGATGATCTGGCTGGCTAAATTTATTTCGCACCCATTCCCTATCTGCCATAATTCATTTTTGTCTAAGGAATGACCGTTTACTCCTACTTTACCCTGAAGGGATTCAATCCATAATTTATTATCATGGCGTAATACCCGGGCATGGCCGGGTTTAATACCCGGCATAGAAAAAGAAATGATATCATCTTCCGATGACCCGATAGTCGCTTCCTGCAACAGAAAAATTATTGCGCGCGGAGAAGCGTTCATCATCTGTTGAATTCGGATGGCAGTCAAACTGCCGGTTTGTGGTAAGATAAACTCACGATAGCTATATTCAATCGCCCAGGAATCGGATTCTTTAATCATTTGAATCCGGTCGTTCTGTTTCAGCAGATGATTGCTTAATCGTTGTATCCTGGTTTCATTAACATAAGTTCCATGGCTGGAAGTATCGACGAGATATACCTGACGGTTACTTAATTTAATTTGAAAATGGCACCGACTGATTTTTTCGACTTTATCCCGATCCCGCCGTCTCGTTTTCGGGTCGATTATCGGAATCTCAATATCTGCACTCTGCATTTGCCGGCCGCAACTGCAGTCTTCTTTAAACACTACCGCTATCGAATCATATCCCAGTTCAAAAAAGAGGATCGGAGCTAGCGCAGATTGCACCGGTAGATAAGTCCATTGTTTTTCGGGTTGTTGAACCGCCTTTACCGGTTTAATATCCAGGGTCGCATACCGCTGCGCTTTTTCAGAATCTGATGGCGGAGCTAGCGGTGCAAATCCTTGTTCACCGACTTCACAAACATCCCAAGGATCTTCCAATCCTTTAATAAGATATGGTCCATGGTTCCGCCATAAAACCGACTGGAGACCGGTCAGCTTTTCTCCGCGTAACACCGCGCGAGCGTTATCGAGCACACTACTGGTTACCAGTGTCTGATTCCCGCCGGCTAGGGACATAATCCGATGAGCGACATCAACCTGCATCCCTAATATATCCTGAATATCAGCGGTTTTACAGTCTCGTTTGATGAACACTTCACCCATATGGATTCCTATCCGAACGAGGATTTTTCGCGGGATTTTTTCTGCAAGTTTCCGTAATTCCGCATGCAGGGATAAGGCAAAGCGGACCGCATCACTGGGTCGGATAAATATCAGGAAAAACGAATCTCCAGCGGTAGTTATCTCTTCCGCTTCCGGGAACTGGCCTAACTGTTTCCGAACTACATCTTGATGCATGGTAACCAGGGCATTGCCGGTTATTTCGCCTAAATCGCGTTTTAAACCGGTTGAATCTACCACATCGGTAAAGACTAAAGTTAGGACTCCGGTCTTATGTCGGGCACGAAATGCTTCTACCCGTTCTCGATCCCAATCAGTTAGCTGAATTGTTGTTTCCATAGCAGGATGAAGGATAAATAACAATATTCAATAGTATTATATCCCTATTAATTATATGGAATAATATCTCGTTTTATGCTTTCTGTCAAGAAAAGTAGCAAGTTATTTTTAAATTATCAAACTGCATCCTCATAAATCAACTGAATATCAACGGTAAGGGCAGAAAAAAATTGACCCTATACGAACAATGCAGTATAATGTAACCTTAATAATCCTTAGCATAACACAGCGCTGCTAGTATCTCGAAAAGGTTTGGTTCGGGATATACCGCTAAAAAAACAAGTCGGAGACTTGATTCTTCGAGAAGGAGACGCTATGTCTATTGATGTTGAAAAAATACTTCGACCGATCGATACCCCGCTTCCTGAATACCCCCCAAAATATATGACCTTAGCGGGTGGCGAAAAGCTGGTAATTCGCCAGGTAACCCGCGAAGAAATTCCCGATATCCTCCCGTATGTCGAACCGTTACTCCATGTCGAACGGGACTATTATGATGTGGTTGCCGCCCGGGTATATTCCGAACTATTGGCATATTACTATCATCGCGTCCAGGATGAATATGTTCTGGCAGCACAAGTCGATGGTGAATTGGTAGCAGTAGTCAATGGCCGGTATGTAAATAAAGATGTTGGGATGTCACTCCATACTCTCGGATTACGCCGGGGATTACGGATCGGCGCCCATGCATTTGCCGCAAAAATGGAATACCATATGGATATTTTAGGCCAGAAAGAAGTACTGATTGTTGCGGAATCGCCAATCGGATTCCGCCGATGGATGATTGAATATAAACTGGAAAAACGATTCGAGGTTCCCCATGAGTTAGGCGGATGTCCTTCCTGGGCGTTGACGAAAGAGCTATTTAATCAAGCCCGGGGTAGTCTGATAGTTGGGAAACGGCCGGTACCGGAAGAACTGCTTGCGAAAGCGAAAGCCGCTATCCTCCCGCCGAAAGACCCACCGCGGCCGCCGGCAGATTTATTAGCCGCGACCCGGTCGTTATATGATTCTACCGCCACCGCCCTCATGTCACAGCGGAACTTAATAGGAGGGAAATAATATGCGCGAAGTATATGTCGCTGGAATTGGAATTACCAGTTTCACCCGGTTAGAATATCCGTTAGTCGAAATCGCGGCATATCCCGGATTGATGGCGATGAAAGAAAGCGGCATTAAATCGATCGACCAGATTTATGTCGCTAATATGGGTGCATCTCGTGCCAATCATCAAACCGGATTAGCCAGCGCAGTAGTCGACCATATGAGTCTAACTCCAGCAGGAGCGGAAACCATCGAAAACGGCCCGGCTTCAGGCGCTTCGGCGATTAAACAAGGATTTCTGGCTGTTGCTTCCGGTATGTATGATACCGTTATGGTGCTCGGCGCGGAGCGTATGCGGGAAGTGAATAGTCTGGAAGCAACCGATTTAGTCTCTACCCTAACCCATCCGATGGCGGAATATATCTATGGAATAACCTTACCCTCGTTAGCCGGGATGTTCGCCCGGTTATGTATGGATAAATACGGGATTACTTCTCGGCATTTGGCGATGGTCGCAGTTAAAAACCATAAACATGCTATGGATAATTTTTATGCGCATCTGCATGAAGAGATTACTGTTGAAGGGATTCTCGATTCACCGGATGCGATGACCAATAACCCGATCGTCGCCGATCCGTTGCGGTACTATGATATGTGTCCGGTATCGGATGGCGGCGCTTGTGTAATTTTAACCACCGCGGAACTAGCAAAAAAAACCGGGAAACCCATGGTACGTCTTGCTGGAATCGGTCAGGCGACCGATACTCATGCGGTACATGACCGGAAAAATCCGACCGATTTATTAGCGGTTCGGGAAGCGGCAAAAAAATCGTTTGCTATGGCTGGAGTCAAACCAAAAGAAGTTGATGTCGCTGAACTGCATGACGCGTTTACGATTTTAGAAATCGTTGAAAGTGAAGAAGTAGGCTTCTTCGAAAAAGGACAAGGCCATATCGCGCTTCAGGAAGGATATACCAAACTCGGCGGGAAACTCCCGATCAATCCTTCTGGTGGATTGAAAGCGAAAGGACATCCGGTTGGCGCGACCGGAGTCGGCCAGGCGCATGAAATGGTTCTCCAGTTGCGGGGTGAAGCTGGGAAACGCCAGGTTAAAAATGCTAAGGTCGGATTCACCTGTAACTTCGGTGGATTCGGCAATAATGTCGTCTGTCTGACCTTTGTAAAGGAGAAATAACTATGGAAAAAAATATCTACGCGTATAAATGTAAACGATGCGGGCATATCCAATATCCTTATCGAACCATCTGCCGCAATTGCCATGAAAACGACCATAATGAATTCGATATCGTCCCACTTTCCAAAAAGGGAAAGATAGTCACCTTCACTCATCTCTATAATCCTCCTTCCGACTACGAAACGGTATTTCTAACGCTTGGTATTGTCGCCTTAGATGATGGAAATAATATCACCTGCCATCTGAATATTCCGAAACCGAAAATCGGGATGAAAGTTACCGGGAAAGTGGAAGTAGTGCGTAAAGATGAATATAACAAATACTATGGTATGGTGTTCTACGAAACATAACGGAAGAACGAAAGGACGAAAGGACGTATGAACGAAAGGACGACAGAACCACGAGAAGAAATTGCATCCTTTCATCCTAGCGAAGCGGTCTTCCTAGCGAAGCGGTCTTCCTCTCAATTAAGTACCGGTCAAGAAATTGGAATCCTGAGTTGTGGAGATAGGATAACCCCGGGCAACTATTCGTTTCATTCACGATTCCGGCGGGCGATTAATTTTTTCGATGATACCAATCTGGTTGCTATCGTCGATGCTTCGATCCGCAGCGGACCGTTCAATATAGTCGTGGCTAATATTGAATCCTTTGCCGCGAATAGTATCTTTATCGACCGCGCTTCTTTTCTGCTGAACAACATCTATTTTGATATTCAAACGGTTCCTCAATATGATTCTAAGCTTACTATCCCTAAATCTATCGATATTACCAAACTACACTTGAATCTGCTGTATTTTAAGCAGATTATCATCAACCATGCATCGACGAAAAGTCTGGTGTTTCTGTTAAAAGAACGGAAAGACCAAAAAGCCCAAAAGCATAAAAACGATACTGCTGGTTCATTTCGATATCATGGTCGTCCGAGTAAACCGGTCATACCAAAATCGTTCGAATGGATTCTCCAAGACCGGTTTACCGCGGGAACGAAATTGATTGAACAAGGGAAAATCCTGGATGGAGTAGAGTTACTTCGCGGACTCGGTAACGGACTCACCCCCAGCGGTGATGATTTTATTGCCGGATTCCTTATCGCATTACATCTTCAGCAATTACTTTATGGAAAAAACCATACTACATTGATTAATGATATTTTTAGGATAGCACAGAATAACAATCTCTTATCCACAGCATTTTTACGTAGCGCTAAAGAAGGCCGGGTATGCGAGAAATTGAAACATACCATCTCGGCGTTGTTGACGGCAAAACCCCATGAATTATTATCTCCTACCCTGGAGTTATTATCGATCGGTGCAACTTCCGGAGCGGATATTGCTGTCGGTTTGATTTTTGGATTGGAGCGAATCAGGCTTTATGCAAGTTAAAGGGATTAGCAAACAAGGCGAATATTACGATTCAGTTACCCTGATGCAAGCGGTGAAGTATATCAATGAACTTAATGGGGTGATTGATAGCGCTATCGTCATGGGGACTAAAGAGAATAAATCGATTCTGGAAGCTTCCGGTATGCTGCTGGATATTTTCAAACCGTGCGGAGATACTGATCTCTTAATTGCGGTTAAAGCCGAGACTGCAGAACGAGCGGAACAGGCATTGGCAGAAGTAAACACTATCCTGAAATCGATGCGGAAACGCAGTAGTGCCGGAACTATGTCGTTACCGCGCAGTATCGATGCAGCACTAAAACTATTACCAGAAGCGAACCTGGCGTTAATTTCCGTTGCTGGACGGTATGCCGGTGAAGTTGCTATGAAATCATTACACTCCGGTTTACATGTGATGCTGTTTTCGGATAATGTACCGCTCGATCAGGAAATAGCGTTAAAACAGTTTGCAATAGACCATGGTCTTTTAGTCATGGGTCCGGATTGCGGCACTGCGATTATTAATGGAGTACCATTAGCGTTTGCCAATAAAGTTAATCGGGGGAATATCGGGATCGTTGCTGCGGCGGGAACGGGATTACAGGAAGTAAGCTGCCTGATTTCGAATAACGGTGCTGGAATATCGCAAGCTATCGGCACCGGCGGCCGCGATGTTAAACAAGAGGTTGGCGGATTGATGTTTATTGAAGCAATAAAAATGCTATTAGCCGACTCGAATACCAAAGTTCTCTTACTGGTTTCCAAACCCCCGCATCCGGAAGTATTGGAAAAGATTGGGAAGATATTACAGGGTAATACCAAACCCGTGGTAGCGGCTTTTCTCGGTGCTAACCCTGAAGATATAAAAAAATATGGTATCCATCCGGCAGGTTCTCTTGAAGAAGCGGCATTGGTATCAGTCGCATATTCTACCGGAACTGGAATTGACAAGATAAAAGATGTTATGAAACATCAACCTGAAGCGGTCAAGAAGATAGCGAGAACCGAATCCAGTAAACTATCTATCGGGCAGAAATATATTCGCGGATTGTTTAGCGGGGGTACCTTCTGTTATGAAGCGCAATTATTATTACATAACTTAATTGATAATATTTATTCCAATGTCCCAGTCAGGAAATCCAAGAAACTTACTAATTCCCTCCGGAGTCAGGAACATACTCTCATCGATTTAGGTGAAGATGAGTTTACGGTCGGGCGCCCGCATCCGATGATTGATTATTCGTTACGGAATAAGCGGATTATTGAAGAAGCCTCCGACCCGGAAACAGCGGTTATCCTTCTCGATATCGTTCTCGGATTCGGATCGAATCCTGACCCATTGAAGGATATTATTCCAGCTATAGAAACAGCACAGAATATTGCTAAAAAGAATAATCGATATATTATCTTTGTTTGTTCGGTCACTGGCACCGATGCCGATCCGCAGAATCGATCGAAAGTGGTTCAAGGACTAAATGACGTTTGGGTAATGGAATCGAATGCTCTAGCTAGTTTATGTGCCGGATATATTGTCAGTAATAGTAGGCAATAACAGGATAAAGATAAAAATAATACCCGGAACTTGAATTTTTTACAATTTGTCAATAATTCAAGTTAAAACTCGGTATTTTATGTCCGTTTTGAATTTGTCTCCAGCGGAGACAAATTCAACATAGCTTTCGTGAACTAAGGTATTATTGATTTTATTATGGTTATCCAATCATGTTGAATTGTGCGCCATTGGCGTAAAATTCAACTTCGGTTTATACTAAGCGAATTTCAATAATGTAGTGCAACCCGAATTGGTCGGACCAATTCGGGTTCAATTCCAATGGAAAATCATAATAGGACAAAGATATACTAGGTATCCAACTATTCAAATGGCTCATAAGATAAATTTATTCTCATTTTAATATCAGATAGCAAATTGGAAACTTTCCAATTTGCTTAAGAATAATAATTCCAGTTGTTTATAAGAATGTTGACCTATTGTCAAATTGAGAAAAGGTTAAGATAAGTATGATAATGCTTGATTTTTTATTAGCCCCTAGATTTATCTAGGGGACCTAAAAATCAAAAAAGAACCTTCCCCCCTCTCTGCGGTGATTTTATCACCGCAGAGAGGGGGGAAGGGGAGACCACGGGAAATAAATATACCCCTAGATGAATCTAGGGGCTAATCATAATTGGAATAGAATTTATTAGGCGGAATAAATCCCGCCATTAATAATCAAATAAAAATATCAGATGGTAAATCCCGTGCTTTAAAACTAATAAAAGATGTTAATATACCATTGAATTAACTTCGCTCAATTCGCTAAATTCGCGGTTAAAAAATTAGTTTATAAGCAATTATGAAAAACCTATTTGAACAGGAACTGCAAGTAATTAATATAGGACTGAAATCGTTTAAAGATACTTTGGATGCGAATCAAGTTAAATCGGTCCAGGTGGATTGGAAACCACCGCTATCCGCCTTAGGCGGATTAACATCGATAATCGCTAAAAACCGGGAAAAGATAAATCAAGCTAACCAAACCGCTGTTCAGAAAATCATCTCTGGTAAACCGGTTCTTATCGGAGCGGATATAGCGCTCTCGGTTATCCCCGGAATGAAGAAGAGCCTATTACTGCATGCCGGCCCTCCGATTGGTTGGGATCGGATGTGCGGTCCGATGAAAGGTGCGATTATCGGTGCGTTACTTTATGAAGGGTTAGCTGAAACTCCAGAACAGGCGGAACAACTCGCCGGGTCAGGTAAAATCGAGTTCGCGCCATGCCATGAGCATGCCGCGGTCGGCCCGATGGCAGGGATTATTTCCGCTTCCATGCCGGTATTTATTATTAAAAACGAAGAGTACGGTAATCTTGCATATACTACCATGAACGAAGGGTTGGGGAAAGTGCTTCGGTATGGAGCATATAGTCCGGAAGTTATTAACCGGCTCAAATGGATGGAACAGGAATTATATCCGACCATAAAACAGGCGATACTGGCGATCAAGCGAATCGATCTGAAATCGATTATCGCCCAGGCATTGCATATGGGCGATGAAGTTCATAACCGGAATCGGGCTGCCACCTCGTTATTATACCGGCAACTAGCGCCCTTGATTGTTAAGACCTGCGATAACCGGGAAACCGCAGCGAAAGTATTAGATTTCATTAATGGGAACGACCACTTCTTCCTGAATCTATCTATGGCAGCAGGAAAAGTATGTCTCGATGCCGCTAGAAATATCGAGCAAAGCAGTGTAGCAGTAGTCATGGCACGGAATGGAACTGATTTCGGAATCCAATTATCGGGAACCGGAAACCAATGGTTCACCGGCCCTGCACCGGTACCAGATGCGTTATTCTTCCCCGGATATACTAAAGATGATGCGAACCCGGATATTGGAGATAGCGCAATCACCGAAACCTATGGCTTAGGCGGGTTCGCGATCGCCGCCGCACCTGCAATTGTTCAATTCGTTGGCGGGCAGGTTAAAGATGCAATCGATTATACCATGCAGATGTATGAAATTACGGTTACCGAAAATCCGGGGTTCCAAATCCCAACGTTAGATTTCCGGGGTACGCCTACCGGCATCGATGTGATTAAAGTGGTTGAACAAGGCATCCTACCGTTTATCGATACCGGAGTAGCGCATAAGAAGCCCGGGATTGGCCAGGTAGGTGCCGGAGTACTTTCCGCACCGGCGGAACCGTTTATTAAAGCATATGAAGGTTTGGCAAAAGTATGCTAAATCTGGTACAATGAAATATTATATTTAAATACTAAAAGCAAACCGCTCAGCGCGCAAAGAAGGCGCTAAGTTCGCAAAGCATTTCTTTGCGTACATTGCGTCTACTTAGCGTTCTCTGCGGTTAGATTTTTTAAATAGGAGTAACCATGAATACTACCCAATTTATTAAATTAATAGAAAACGCGAAAATGTATGACTTGACTCAACCGCTATCGGTACATACCCCGCCCTGGCCGAGTTATATGCCGTTAGGAATCCAATATTTTAAACGGATCGCCGGTGCGCATATGGGACAAGGAGCCAACGGCCAGATTATTACTACCAGCAACCATGTTGGAACCCATATCGATGGCGAAATCCATTTCCATGCCAGCGGTCGAACCATCGGTCAGGTGCCGATGCAAGAATGGGTCGGTCCGGGAGTAGTAGTCGATATTTCGAAAGATGTTTCCGATTATAGTCTCTATTCTCCGCAACTGCTCATGAAACGAGCCGATATCCGGAAAGGGGATATTCTGATAATCAATACCGGATATCATAAATACGCTTGGGACCAGCGGGGATCGGATGAACTCCGGTATTTTGTTAAGCATCCGGGTCCAGACCCGGAATTCCATGCCTGGGCATTAAAAATGAAAATCAAATGGATTGGCGTCGATTGCGGTAGCGCCGACCATCCGATGAATACCATTATCCGGAACTGGCATCCGAAACCGTTTATTGAAGCGGAAAAGAAACTGCAACAGGACTATGGTAAATCCTGGGATGAAATGTTCCCACCTGAAGAATTCTATCAGGTGATGCATCTGAAATTATTCCCGAAAAAACTGGTACATGCCGAGAATCTCGGCGGCGATATTGATAAGTTATCGAACCAACGCGCATGGATAGGATTATTCCCTCTACGCGGTATCGAAATGGAATCTTCCATGTGCCGGATCATTGCATTGCTTCCTTAAAAAAGGAAGCAATAAGTTTTTAGTTTTTAGTTGTTAGTTTTTAGTCTAACAACTAACAACCAACAACTAACAACTTTTTTATCATGGCGATATTAACCGAATTCGAATATCATAAACCTACTACTGTCAGTGCAGCGATTCAACTCCTGGCGAAATATAAACATGCCCAGATACTTGCCGGGGGTACCGACCTGATTAATAACCTGAAAACCGAAGTTATTCAACCTGATGCGATTATTGATATTAAAGGAATCAAGGCTCTCCAGGGGATAACGTTCAAAAATAATGTTTTAACTATTGGCGCGCTGGTAACCTTCTCAGAGATCATCGATTCGAAACTTATCCAATCCAAATTCCCGGTGATTATCGATGTAGCTAAATCTGTCGCTTCAACCGGAATTCGGAATCGAGCGACCATGGTCGGGAATATCTGTTCCGCGGTGGCGTGTGGGGATAGTTGTCCGCTCGTAGCAGCATATAATGCCCAAATAATCGTTCAGGGTAAAACCAAGAAATATAAAATCCCGGCTGCGGATTGGTTTCTCGGAAATAAACTGACCGTGCTGAAGAAAAATGAATTGGTGTTAGCGATTGAATTCCCGTTACCAGCGAAAAAGTATGCGGGATGTTTCGTTAAACTCCGCCGGTATGAAGGAGAAGATCTAGCGCAAGCCAGTGTCCTGGTTCTCGCATTACCGGAAAACCAATATCGCATCTCATTTGGTTCGGTTAACCCAATACCAATTCGGGCGAAAGAGATAGAAAGTTTATTAAATGGGCATAACCCTACCCCGGCATTAATCGATAGAATTAAACAGCTGATTCCTTCGATTATTTCACCGATTACCGATATCCGAGCGACGAAAGAATATCGAGAACATATGGTTCCGATTATGTTTGAACGGGGATTGAATGCCGCCATCAGCCGATTACAAGGGAACGGCCCGGAATATGGGCATAATCTAATTTAAGATTGTGGATTTCGGAATACAGATTGAAGAAGCTGAAAATAATTATCTTTAAATAGTGATTATGAAACGAAAAATATCGTTTATCTTAAATGGCAGCCGGGTTTTCATTGAAGTTGCGCCGCAAGAGGTTCTGCTAGAGGTATTACGGGATCGACTGGGAGTCAAAAGCCCGAAATGCGGCTGCGACCGCGGGGATTGCGGCTCGTGTACCGTGATGATAAACGGGAAAACCGTTCGGAGTTGTTTGGTGCTGGCAATCGAAGTTGCGGGACAGAAGGTGACAACGCTGGAAGGATTGATGCAGAATAAACAGTTAACTCCTCTCCAGCAGGCATTCATCGACCATAACTCGTTCCAATGCGGGTTCTGTACTCCGGGAGTGATTCTATCGGCAACCGAACTGCTGGAACGGAATCCTCAGCCGGATGAACATGAAATTAAAGAGGCGCTTACCGGCAACTTATGCCGATGCACGGGATATCAGCCGATTATCAATGCGATTCTGGATTATACTACTACCCAAAAACCTTCTCCTAATAAACAGAAGAAGAAGGGGGTAAAACCATGAGTGAATTAAAGTTTATCGGGAAAGAAGAAATCCGAATCGATGGGATCACGAAAGTCAGCGGTGCCGCCCAGTATGTCGATGATATCGAATTCGGGTCCGGGTTGTTATATGCCGAGATAGTCGAAAGCCCCTACGCCCATGCGGAGATAATCAGTATCGATACTAAAAAAGCTGAACAGGTGCCCGGAGTCGTTAAAGTCGTCACCGGCAAAGATCTCCCGTATAGTTTCGGGCTCTATATGCAAGACCGGTATGTCTTCGCGCAAGACAGGGTGCGGTTTGTTGGCGAACAAGTCGCGGCAGTTATAGCTCGCGATATTCCAACCGCCAAGAGAGCCGCGAAACTGGTTAAAGTTAAATATAAAGAATTGACTCCGATACTGCATGTAGAAGATGCAATAAAAAAGAACGCATTACTTGTTCACCCAAATCTAAAAAATTACAGTCATGTCCCCTGGTTTTTCCCTCAACCGGATACCAATATCGCCCATTGGCGGAAAGTGCGGAAAGGGGATGTCGAACAGGGATTCAAAGAAGCGGATTTCGTTTTCGAAGATACTTATACCGTACCTCGCTATGCCCATTGCGCGATTGAAACCCATGGCGCGGTAGGGTTATTCGACCTCTCCGGCCGATTAACAGTCTGGGCAGCATCGCAATCCCCATATACCCAACGCAATCTGTTTGCGATCGCGTTAGAGCCGTTAGGATTATCGCATAAAAATGTCCGGGTTATTGCTCCCTATGTCGGCGGTGGATTCGGCGGGAAAGCCGGAGTCTCGATGGAGATTCTCGCTGCCGCTTTAGCGACTGCGGTGCAAGGTAGTCCGGTAAAAGTTATCTGGTC
This sequence comes from bacterium, assembly GCA_041946755.1. Taxonomy (GTDB): domain Bacteria; phylum UBP4; class UBA4092; order JAOAEQ01; family JAOAEQ01; genus JBHGBB01. Next base: position 21,235 of record JBHGBB010000011.1, read on the forward strand.
GCGAGCGCAGGAGTTCTATAATACTTATCAGCGGCAAGGATTGGTCGGTAAAACCAAACTAGGAGTTAAAAAAGACGGAACGATTACCGCGTTAAAACAGGAATTGTTCTGGGATGCGGGTGCCTATGTCGAATATGGGGCGAACGTCGTTAATGCTGCCGGGATTTCTGCTACCGGGCCATATCGGATACCGAATGTATGGATCGATTCGAAGTGTATCTATACCAATTTACCGCCAGGAGGCCCCTATCGCGGGTTCGGATATTCAGAATTCTTATTCGGGCTCGAATCGCACTTTAATGTTACCGCGAAAAAGATCGGCATGGACCCGATAGCATTCAGACGCAAAAATGCGATTCAAGAAGGGGATTCACTATCCTATGGCGGACATATGAACGCCAGCGGGTTATTGGAATGTATCGATAAAGCAGCGGCAGCTATCGACTGGGGTAAAAAGAAATCCGCAATCAGCAATCCACGATCCGGAATCGATAAGAAGGTTACTGGGAAAGGAATTGCTTGTTTCTGGAAAGCGCCGGCAATGCCACCGAATGCAGCGTCAACAGCAATCATTAAATTTAATGAAGATGGCAGTCTCAATATTCTGATTTCAGCAATGGAAATCGGACAAGGATTGCTAACGGTAATCGCCCAGATCGCTGCAGAAGTATTAACCGTTCCTCCTTCTAAAATCAGAGTTGAAACCCCCGATACCGACCGAAATCCCTATGAATGGCAAACGGTTGCATCTCATATCACCTGGGGTACCGGAAATGCGGTGAAGTTAGCCGCTGAAGATTGTCGGAATCAAATCTTTGCGGTCATTGAACGCGCGTGCGGGAAAACCTGGACTGAACTCTATTTGGAAGATGAACAGGTATGTTCTACTATAGACCCGAAGTTCCGATTACCACTACGGGATTTTGTGGTTAATGGAATCATGATGAAAGATGGCACGTTCCGCGGTGGCCCGATTATGGGCCGGGGAATGTTTATGCCGGAATTCGCGTCGGCGATGTCTAATCCTGAAACCAGTCAGGGAGGAAAACCGAATGTGCATTATACTGTTGGCGCGGCTACGATTGAACTGGAAATAGATACCGAAACCGGGAAAATGCGGATACCGAAATTAGCGTTAGCAGTTGATGTCGGGAAAGCTATAAATCCAAGCTTGGTTAAAGCCCAAGTTATTGGTGGTATCGTTCAAGGTCTAGCAACGGTGCTCTATGAAGATATGCGATTTGATGAAAACGGTCGATTATTGAACCCGAATTTCACCGATTATAAGATTCCGACTGCGATGGATATTCCGGAAGAAATCATTTCGATTTTAGTCGAAACCCCTCAACCGGATGGACCTTATGGCGCCCGCGGAGTTGGTGAACATACCATGATCCCAGCCGCGCCGTTGATTGCCAATGCTATCGAAGATGCACTGGGTATCAGGATTAAATCCATGCCGATTACCGCGGAAAAAATAGCACTGGCAATTAAGAATAAATCTCAGAAATAGCCCGCTCAACTCTCCTATCGACATACTTATATCGAGTTCGCAGCGAATCTCCCTATGTTTTCTATCTTAACCCAAGTGAATCTAACGGTTTAAGAAATTAGCGTAAATATATTCTAATTTTTTAATGAATCCAGGTGTCTATAATATATAAAGGGTCAGATATAATTCCAGAATTTATGATTTATAACATACCGGAGGCATATTTATGAAACGATATTTCGTTATTTCACTATTGCTAAGTTTATATATTTTTGTGTTTTTCAGTATATCCAGCGCAGCACTGCAAGATACTCAAGCGGTTTGGCATTTATATTATCGGAATAAAGCATTAACTGGATGGCGTATCGAAGATTGGAATAATGGATTTTTCGAACCGGCAGAAAACGGTTTGCTGGATATGATTCTGTATAATTCCGGTGGAACCTTAACACAAGTCTATGGCCAAATGTATCAAGCATATGGAGCATATAATTACCCGATTACCGATAATACCCAACAGTATTGGTCTGATACAAACATGAACGTTTATACCATCTCCAGTTCATCCTCGTCATATATCATCCAGTCTGATAGCTCTGTAGTATATGACCATCCGATATTCGAATGGGAAATGTCCGGAGTAGATGGTTCCGGAGGATACCATCGGTGGCTCGATCGAATGGGAATAACCTGTGCGGTAAATGGTCTTCTTTGTTATGCTTGGGATAGTATCGACGATTTAACCGATATCCCTAACGGCACATATGGAAATGGGAATGGGATTCTCGAACCCGGTGAAACCATTCTGCTGGAAGTAGGATTGATGAATAATACCGATTATCCTGCCACCTTAACCACGCCGGTATATTTAAGTACCCCGGATACGTTTCTGGTAACTCTGGTTGATCCGGTAGGCAATTATCAAGGAAGTCGAGTGAATGCAGATACGGTCGCATTTAACCATACCGATTCATTTAAATTGTTTGTTGGCGATTCTTGCCCGGATAACCATGTAATAAATTTATCTCTTGCCCTGAAATATAATATTGATGTTGCGGCGGTACCTTGGGCATGGAGTTATGATGAAAAATCGAAAACGATTGTACCCAATAATCCTTTATGGAGGTATAATCTAGATAGCACCATAACGATTTCGACTACCATCCCATTTAACCTCTATATGGGTTCGTTTAATTTCTATGAGTTACCGAACCGCCGGCATTCTCTTCGAATCGTAGACGATGCAACGATGAACACTTCGACTACCTGGGCGAATAGTGATAATACTGCCAATCCGGGGGAAACGATAGAAATCCGGTTGCGGTTATGGAATCGGTCTGTTTCAGACTATTATGATCATGTTGTTGCCTGGCTTTCTCCGGCAGACAGCTATACTCGCGATCATGTGACTTTCCTTAATGCTACTTGTAACTTCACCGACGTTGCACCGCGAGGAATATCGACACAAATCGCCCCATATTACAAACTCAAATTGGCTGATGACTATTCCCAATCGTCAATGCGGTTCTATTTATATGTTTCCGATAGTTCTTCCAATCCCCCCCGGATTCGGTGGAATACCGATATCAATATTCCGGTAGCGAAAGGCCGCCCGCGGTATGTTCCCGGATTCCCAATTTATATCGGGTCAGCGATAAAATCGTCACCAGCGTTAGTAGATTTAAATCGGAATGGGATTACAGATATCATCGTCGGTGCACAGGATAGTACCGTTTATGCGATTGAATACGATTGGCCGAATTCGGTAGCAAACTCGCTACCCGGATGGCCGAAACCGGTGGATGATGCGGTGTTTGCTTCACCGGCAGTAGGCGATATTTTCGGAAATGACCAGAACTATGTGGTTGCGGCAACAATGTATGGCAGTATTTATATTTGGGATAGTACCGGCACTTTACTTACCGGATGGCCGGTAACGTTACCCGGCAACCCGGTTATTGAATCTACCCCGGTGCTTGCTGATGTAGATCATGATGGCAGATTAGATGTTATCATTGCGGCACGACAAACCCGGATTGTTTATTGTTACGATGTTTTGACTGGATTAAAATGGTTTAGTAGTGCAAGTAGTGAACTCAATTCCACCCCTGCGGTAGCGAATTTTTTGAACGATACCAGCGGATATCTACAAACAGTATATGCTTCGCAAGGTGGGATTCTTTCGGTAGTAGATCACCATGGTCAGTTACTCTGGCAATCTTCTGCCGGAGGAAGTTTCTACTCTTCACCGGCAGTAGCCGACCTTGACAACGATGGAAATCTAGAACTGGTTATCGGGTGTAATGACCAACAGTTATATACCTATCGATATAATCGCACCACCATGACCTGGGAAACATTTTCGACAATCAGTGTAATGGGTTCGATAGTCGGGTCACCGGTAATCGGCAGTCTTCAGGGAGATGGAAAACTATCGGTGGTGTTTGGAACCAATGCCTCAAAAGTATTAGGTTTTGCCTGGGATTCAGCGACTAACGGTTTAAAAAAGCAATGGAAAGTCAGTGTGGGTGATGCGATCAGTAATTCACCGGCTATGGGAGATATTAATGGTGACCTTCTTCGCGAAGTGGTTATTGGCGCGCAAGATGGAAAACTCTATTGGTTCCAGGACAATGGTTTAATACCGATTGCATGGCAAGATTTCAATCCTTTGACACTACTCGGTACCAGAATTGACGGGTCACCAGCAATAGGAGATATTATGGGTAATCATAAATGCTGTGTCGTAGTAGGGGATAACAGCGGGTATCTCTATGCAGTTGCGATGGATGGGCCGAGTGTACCGGCACCCTATTATTCCGAACGAATGGATTGGCCGATGTTCCATCATGAACCGCAACGGACGGGATGGTATGCTATTCCGGAACGAACTCCGTTAAATACCAATGGGACGTTCTCGAAAGCATTTGATACTACTCATTGGTATATTCAAGCATATGGCGATGCTTCACCTACTCCCGGATTGGGAGCTTTGAGTTGGTTACCAAGTTTTGGAACTCAATCTGGAGTACTCGAATTGCAACAAAATATCGGGCAGAAAGGAAAGTTAACCCAGGTATTTTCGGTGCCCAGTTCGGGATGGTATACCGCATATACCAAAGTCGCCACCAATGTCAGCAACCAAGCCAATCAGCAGAAAGTATATTTATATCTGCAAGAATTAGCTAAGGATAGTTCTATTGCTGCTACCGGAAACACGGTTATCGCTTATGGTCAGGGTGGGTTGGGTGCTGCAAGTACCTGGCGAGATATTCAAATTTCTTTCTATGCTACAAACACGCTTTTAGGGATCCAGTTGGTTGGCATAAATCATCAGGCGAATGGCATCGATAATGCCCGGTTATATATTGATTATATTCTGGTTTATCCTGAAGCCACTATATCTACGACCTATGTTACCCTAACCAACCCAAGTTTCACTTCCAATACTTCCGGCTGGCTATATCAGATTTATGCTGATGGAACCGGACCGGGTACCTGGAGCTGGGTAAGTTCTTGGTCCGGACAAAGTGGGATTCTAAAGGGAATACAAGCTGGGGGCGAAAAAGGGAAAATCAGCCAGATGTATGGTGCATCAACTCAATCTACATACGGTTCGGTAATGGTATATAGTGCCGCCACCTCGATGAATAATACCCAGAAGGTATATATGTATATCTATAGTTATGATAGCGGGTACCATAATGTTATCGAAAGTGGGAATGCCATCCTTCAGGCAGGAAAATGGACTCCGGGGAAATGGCGGCAACTTCAGTTTAGTTATACCCCGTTAACGGAATATAATACGGTGCAATTAGTAGGCATTAATCCAAGCGGGAATCCGAACCAAACCATCTATCTTGATGCGGTGCATGTTAAACAATAGATTCTACACCTTATTTTCTATAAAAAAAAGATTTATAATTCAACCTGCTATTTCAATATAACCATTGATTTTATTGTTGTTACAGAGCAAGTTGTATAACATGCAACTTGCTCCCCTACCTTTCATTTGAATTGATTATATAGCAAACTGCATATTTTGCAGTTTGCTCCCATACCTATCTCTATTCATTTTATAAACCATTATTATTATTTAGGTTAGTTAACAAACAGCATATTTTATGATCGCATATGTTTAGTCTCATCTAGATCAGTTTAAAAAGCTTGTAATCTGATTGAGTCATTCCTGACTATAACCCGAATTGGTCGGACCAATTCGGGTTATAGTTCGCTATGAAACCAAATCAAGTTGAATTTTTCGCCATTTGATAAAAATACAACTTAAAATATTATTTCGCATCAAAATTGGTTAGAAATAAGATGATTTAAGTTCAACTTCAGTATAAAGTCTAGACTGGGAGCGCCCGTCATTACTAGTAAAATCAGATAAATCCGTCTATTTCTACGTATAAACCCCGGTATATTTAGACTTTTATAGGCAAAATATCCTGTTTTTAAGGGGTTTTTACGGCAAAAAAAACAGCTCTGCCCTGTCAATCCTAAAAATTTGGGAACCATCTGAATTTAACCTTCGTCTAAATAGGTATAAGTAAAAAATTTGACATAACGAAAGAAGAATCCCGTTAGAAACTCTGCCTCTATCGGGAAGAGTTTACTCCCGTGAACGAACGAGACTTGATTCGTCGATGTCAAGCTGGTGAAGAATCGGCTTATGCAGAGTTTTATCGAGAATATTCCAGTCAAGTGTATACGTTATCATACCGAATTTTAAACGACCGGGAATTGGCAAATGATGCAGTACAAGAGATATTTATTAAAGCATTTCGCGGGCTTAAGAATTTCCAGTTCCAATCGAAGATATCGACTTGGCTGCATCGGATAACCATCAATCAATGCCGGGATATACAGCGAGGCCAATCACGTCGGCCGAAGTTATACACTCCATCCGCAGCGGAAAAAGATGAACCTGAAGAGCTCCTTGATCGTATCCCGGATACCAAATCAACGACGGCAGTTAATGAACAAACCTCCCGGGAATTACGGCAGAAAATTATCGCGGCGATCAATCGATTGCCATCGGAGTATGGTGAAACTTTTTATCTAAAAGAATTTGAAGATTTAAGTTATGCAGAAATCGGGCAAATTCTCGGATGCCGGGTTGGAACGATTAAATCCCGGATATTCCGGGCCCGAGAATTACTGCAACAGGAATTAACTGAATTATATCAAGAAATAAAATAAACTGAGGATTAGCTTATGAAACATCGATATTGGTCAAAACTACTATCAGCTTATCTGGATAACGAAATATCAGAATCCAGCCGGCAGAAACTCGAATTCCATTTAACCGAATGCGATATATGCCAGACCAAACTTGCGACCTGGAAAAAAATCCATGAAATCAGAACTACCGAACCGGTATTAATCCCGGCACCGGAGGTATGGGAATCTATCTCCCGGAGAATGCAGAATGAACGGCTGCAGCCACTCCACGTTTGGGAAGATGAACGAATGCTAAAATGGCTACCGAATCCGGCACCGGCATTAGCGGCAGCAATGCTGGTATTATTCCTGGTATTTGCTGCACAACCGTTACTCACCGCGACTGAGAAATCTGAGGTTACCGTAGAAAAATACCTTACCAGCGATACCGAATTATCATCAACCAGTGGTCTGGATATTTTAATTCCGGCTACTGAAGAAACTACTTCTACTGAAGGAGCAATATGATGACTAACCCAAAATTAAAATGGATTGTATTTATCGCGGTAGTCTTTTTAATCGGAGACGTTTTCGGTTTTCTCACCGGGCAGGTATATCAAAATCAAAAAATGCACCCGCCACGGTTTCTGAAACATGGGCCACCACCAGGACCGCAGAATTTCATTGCGGATTTATCTAAACGATTGAATCTATCTAAATCGCAAGCAACAAAAATCGAATCTATCCTCGAAACCAATCGAAAACGAATCGAGCAAGAACTCGCACCTTTCCGGGTAAAAGCACAAACCATCCGAGAGGAGGTGGAGCTCCAAATAGAATCAGTGTTAACCCCGGAACAAAAGGTTAAGTATCAACAGTATAAGACGTTTCGAGATAAAATGGAGCGAGAGCGGAATAAACGACCGATGGATGGGATGCTGCGGTGGGGAAATGATACCACCGGTAAATTTATGCCACCGCCACCAGGACCATCGCATGATTTCTTACCGCCACCTCCTCCAAAGTAAGCAAAGATGGGATTTTAGACTTAAGCCTCAAGACTTAAGATTTGGAACTGTCTGTTTAAGGAGAATCATATGCAATTCGATAAAACGATGAAAATTTTAGTCAGTTGGTTAGTAATAAGTTTATTTGTCGGTGTGGTACTGGTTATGGCACAAGAAGAACCGCCACCGCCACCGCCAACCGGAGGGAATCAGCAACCAGCAGTGGGTGGCCCGGGTGGCTTTGGTGGACGAGGTGGATTTGATCCATCACGGTTCCAAACAAGAATGCTGGAAATGTCAACTACCAATGTTAAATTATCTGCTGAAGAAGCGAAAGTGATTATGCCGAAAATAGAAGCGTTAATGAACTACCGGTTTAGCTCGATGCAGGAAATTCAACCGTTACGGCAAGACTTACGGGACTTAATGGAATCTGGGAAGGCATCTGATAAAGCGATAAAACAGGTTCTCGACAAAATGAAAGCAAAAGCTGCAGAGATTAAAAAGAAAACCGATGAGTTAGAAAACAATCTTCGCGCGGTTTTGACTATTCAACAAGAAGCGCAATTAACCATGAATAACGTTTTTTCTAGTGGAATGGGATTCGGTGGCGGCCGAGGTATGGGCGGTCCTGGTGGATTCGGTGGCGGCCGTGGTAATCGTGGCGGTAATAATGGTGGTGGCGGTAGAGGGCAAAATAATTAAGAATTTCGAATCATCAACAGGAACTCCACAGAACATATCTTTGTGGCGTTCCTGTTACTTTTATCTCTTATGATAGTACAAGCATTAAAAGAAAAAGGGCTACTCACTCAAGAACAACTGGAAACTGCGCAAGCGGCACCGAAATCGCCGGGAGAACATATCAGCCAAACCCTGGTGCGCTTGGGATTGATTACCGAAGATAAAATCCTCCGGATTCTAGCCGAATCCTTAGGCTTGGAATATGTCGATTTAACTGAAATGGTAATCGACCAGAGTGTAATCGATTCCGTTCCCGCGAAATTTGCGATGCGTAAGAAATTGTTGCCGTTAAAACGGGACGACAGGACCTTAGTCGTAGCGACTTCCGATCCACTCCATCTGAAAGCGCTTGATGAATTAAGACTATTGCTAAATTGCGAGATAAAAACGGTAGTCAGTAGTTCCAATGAGATTGACCGACTCTTAAAAAAATATTATGGTATCGGTGCAGAAAATATCGACCAAATGCTGAAAGAAACCGGATTGAACCTGGAAGTATTGCAAGAAGCCGGGGAAGAAAATGGTGAATCCCTCGAATTGGTCGAAGATGCCTCGTTGGTTCAGTTCGTCAATCAAATTATCCTGGAAGCGGTACGCGACCGTGCCAGTGATATCCATATCGAACCGTTTGAAGATGAACTTCGCGTCCGGTATCGAATCGATGGAATTTTACATCCGGCAGTAACCCCGCCAAAAATAAAATTGTTTCAACATGCCATTATTTCTCGAATAAAAATCATGGCGGAATTAAACATCGCTGAAAAACGGTTGCCGCAGGATGGGAGAATAAAGCTTCGGGCCGGAGATAAAGAAATTGATGTTCGGGTATCGATCATTCCGGGAATTCATGGAGAGAGTATCGTTTTACGGTTGTTAGACCGCAGTTCGATTTTCTTAGGGCTAGAAGATTTAGGAATGGATGAACGGTCGTACGCCGGATTTAAGAAATTAATCGCCCGGCCGCATGGGATTATTCTGGTTACCGGTCCGACCGGTAGTGGAAAATCAACCACCTTATATGCGGCATTAGCGGAAATCAATTCTGAAGATAAAAAAATTATTACTATCGAAGACCCGGTCGAATATCAATTAAAAGGAGTATTCCAAATTCCGACAAAACCGAAAATCGGATTTGATTTTGCGCAAGGACTCCGGTCAATTCTTCGCCATGACCCGGATATCGTTATGGTCGGTGAAGTACGAGACCGGGATACTGCCGATATTGCTATCCGGTCAGCATTAACCGGGCATATGGTATTTAGTACCCTTCATACCAACGATGCCGCAAGTTCAATCACTCGATTAATCGATATGGGTATCGAACCGTATTTAGTCGCGTCATCAGTAGAAGGAATCATGGCGCAACGGTTGGTACGCCGGATCTGTGAGAACTGTAAAGAAGAGCAGTTGATCGACAAAAAAGAATTTGCTGAATATATCGAACGATATAATACCCATCGCGTATATCATGGTAAAGGCTGTGAAACCTGTAAAAAAACCGGATATCGCGGGCGGATGGGGATTTTTGAGCTGTTGATGATCGATGATGAAATCCGCGACCTGGTTATGCAGCATTCAACTGCAGGGAATATAAAACAGCATGCATTAGCGAAACAGATGAAAACATTACGCGACGATGGGTGGGAAAAGGTCAGTACCGGATTAACTACCATCGAAGAAGTTATGCGGGTTACTAAAGAAGAATAAAAACCGGTATCGATGTATTGGAGTAAACGCTTATACTCCGTTACTCCCATACATCGATACGAGCTAGGAATTATGGCTAATTTTGTATATCGAGCTAAAAGTCGAAATGGGCAAATCGTTAACGGGGTGTTAGTAGCAGATACCCGGGCAGCGGTTATCGATCGGTTATTAGGTATGGGATTAACTCCGATCGATTTAACCACTCAGGAAAATATCGATAAACATAGCTCGAAATATTTGTTTAAAAAAAGAATAAAAAAATCCGATATCTCCCGGTTTATGAAGCAACTCTCGGATTTACTTAGTGCCGGGGTACCGTTAACGAAATCGCTGACTACTCTTGCCAATCAGCAATCGAATCCGGTTTGGAAAGAGGTCATTCAGCAGATAAAAAATTCCGTTGTCGGAGGCAGCAATCTGGCAGATGCGTTAGCTGCGCATCCGAAATTATTTTCCGATTTACATCTAAATCTGGTTCAAGCCGGAGAAATTTCCGGGAGTCTGGAATCGGTATTAAACCGGATCGCTGAATTCTCGGAAAAAGAACAAAATTTATTATCGCGGGTTAAAACCGCGCTAGCCTATCCGATATTATTATTTATTGTAGGAACCACCTCAGTAGTCTTTTTATTAACTTTTTTTATCCCGAAATTTGCCGTGCTCTTTTCGGATCTAGGGCAAAGCCTGCCATTACCGACACAAATATTACTGGGAATCAGTGGGTGGTTACGTCATTGGTGGATACTTTTAGCTGTTATTCTCGTCGGCGGGATTATAGTGCTTCGTCGGTGGATAAAAACGAAATCCGGCAGATATCGGTTTGATGAATTTAAGTTACATGTTCCGGTAATTCAAGATATTGTCGTCAAAATATCGGTATCCCGATTCTGCCGTACATTAGGGACACTCATTCGAAACGGAGTACCCTTACTTTCTGCATTAAGATCGGTTAAAGGTGCGGCGGGTAATGAGGTTATCGCCCAAGAAATCGGCGAAGTTTCCGGCAGTATTCGGGAAGGTCAATCGCTGGCAGAACCGCTCCGACTAAGTAAAGTTTTCCCGCCGGCTGTAGTAGAAATGATTGCCGTCGGTGAAGAAGCCGGAAATCTGGAAGAAGTATTATTTAAAATCTCTGAGACTTATGATGGTGAAGTAGATAATGCGGTCCGGATTTTTGTATCGTTATTAGAACCGGTAATGATCATCTGTATGGCATGTATCGTCGGATTTATTGTTATCTCCATGCTATTGCCTGTCTTTTCTCTAAATAGCATGATTAAATAAACCTATATAATCATTGATAAAGGAGTATTATGAATCAAAAAGGATTTACGTTGATTGAAATTATGGTAGTCGTGATTATCATCGGAGTATTAGCCGCACTGGTCGTTCCTCAATTTACCGGTCGAACGGAACGAGCGCGAATCGCAGCTGCAAAAACGCAAATCGATTCTTTATTCAGTACCGCGCTGGATATGTATGAAGCAGATAACGGGACGTATCCGTCCACCGACCAGGGATTAGCCGCATTACGAGTACAGCCGACTACTGATCCTGCACCTAAAAACTGGAAAGGACCGTATTTAAAAAAAGATGTTCCGCTAGACCCTTGGGGAAATGCTTATGTCTATACTTATCCCGGAACTCATAATACTGCCGGATATGATTTGTATTCGTACGGACCTGATGGACAAGATGGAACTGACGATGATATCGCAAATTGGACTACCACATCATCGAAATAACACCTAGTATGAAAATTTCGAAATATCGGGCTGGATTCACTTTAATCGAGTTAGCTGTCGTTCTGATCATTATCGGAGTGCTAATGATATTCAGTGTGCCTTATTTTGGTGGATTTGCCAACCGGACTAAACTTGATAGCGAATCGCGAACTTGGACAGCATATGCGAATTATGCCCGATCGCAAGCGGTAATGCAAGGATTCAATTATCGATTAACCTGCGATCTTGACCAGCAGAGTTATTGGATAACCTACGAAAATATATCTACGGGAGTTGCAGGACAATATGTATCTCCTGCAGATGTCTGGGGACAATCAGTCTCAATCGATTCCAGTCTCCGGATTGCCTCGATTCAAATCGACCAAAATACGCCGCAAGAATCGGGAGTGGTAGTGATTCCTTTTAGCCCGCGGGGAACCACCAACGACGTTATGGTAATGTTTCAGAATAATGATAATGAACAACGACAGGTAACGCTAACCGGCATCACCGGGTTAGCAAGAATCCTGTCTACCGACACAACCTCATGATAAATTCGAAATTGCAATCTGGATTTACGTTATTAGAAGTTATTGTCGCTATGGTGATTGTAGTAATCGGATTGATTTTGATCTCGCAAACCTTTTCCACCGGATTACGCGCAGTGCGGGTGTCGGATAAAGCGACTGTTGCCCGATTCCTGGCAGAACAGAAATTAACCGAATTGGAATTAGAGGATTTTTCGACTTTACAATCTACCTCCGGAGATTTTGGGACTGATTACCCGGAGTTTACCTGGCAGGAAGAAGTAGCAACAACTAATTTAGATAATTTACTACAAGTTAATCTGACTATTTCCTGGACTGAAGATAATGCTACTAGAACTTTATTAATCTCAAAACTTATTGCCAATCACGGGACGGCTACCTCATGAGATTACGGATTGATTATAAAGGATTTACTTTAATCGAATTATTGCTGGCAATAACCATCACGGTTATTCTCGGCAGTGCTATCTATGAAACTTTAGCGGTTGGTTTAAATGCCAAGAAAAAAGGAAATTTCATTGCAGATAAAAACCAAATGGCACGATCGATACTTGATACTATGCGAAATGATTTATTTACCGCTAGTGTTTCGAGTACTACTCCCAGCTGGCAATTTACCGCAACGACTTATTCGAGCGGAAGTATCTATCAGGATTCGCTCCAATTTTATGTAACTAATCAGCCGGTGGATTGGACTGTTTCCGGTACTTCTGATGAAGCGATTATTAAATATGCTATCGATACCGTGCCGAACACTACTACGATCGGATTATTGCGAACGGTTAATCGTCATGTTACCGATCCGGATTCGACCGATCTAAATTATCAATTGATTTCAACTGAGGTTAAAAGTTTACATTTTCAGTATTCGAACGATACTGCCTGGGTTACCGAATGGACTGATGCCACGATACTTCCGAAAGCAGTATCGATAACCATTGCGATGCCGGACCCGGAGCTAAGCGATAAACTTAATTGGTTTACCACTTCAATCCGGTTACCCAAAACGTAATGCTTATGATTGATTTGGTATCGTTACATTGGATGAATAAAGATCAGGAGAATAATCAAGGAATAATCCTGGTGATCGTTTTATGGGTCTTAGTAATTTTAACGGTTATGGCATTATCCTTCAGTCATTCGATGGTGGTCGAATATCGGATTTCAGCGAATGGTATTGATAAACTAAAAACGATGGAACTCGCGAAATCGGGAATAGAACGGGCGATTGCTGAAGTTTCGCAGGATTCTACTGAAATCGGAACCTTAACTAGTCGATGGCGAGTTAACACCGACGGATTCCAGAATATTACTTTAGGCGAAGGGACTTATACTTTATTTTATCCCGATTTAAGTAGTTCTGATGCCAAACAAGGATATGGTTTAGTAGATGAAAACTCTAAACTGAATCTTAATTCCGCTACGAAAGAAATGATTATGCGATTACCTAACGCCGATGAGATTATGGCCGATTCCATTATCGACTGGCGGTCCGCGACAGCAAAAGCTTCGACCTACGGTGCGAAAGATGAATATTATACGCAATTAACTCCGCCATATAAGTGCAAGAACGGACCGTTTGATACTCTGGAAGAAGTGTTATTAGTCAAAGGAATAACACCGCAAATCTTTTATGGTGAAGATGCGAATTTGAACGGTATCTTAGACCAGAATGAAAATGATGGCGATGCTAGTTTCCCTCCGGATAACGGTGATGGCCAACTTGACCGAGGGTGGTATCCTTATATAACCATTTATTCATATGACGTCAATGCTGCACTGGACGGTTCTAGACGAATCAATATCAATCAAGCATCATCATCTCAATTACGACAATTAACTCAATATGGATTATCGAATTCCGATATTTCGAATATTATCAGTTATCGCCGAAGAAATAATAATCAGTTTAGAAGTCTTGGTGATTTGCTGAATGTAACGGGTATTACCAATCAAAAGTTTGGTGCGATATCGGATTACATTACCATGAATAATAACGAAAAGTTAACCGGTTTGATTAATTTTAATACCGCGCCAAAAGATGTTATGGAGTTATTACCCGGGATGACACCTGATCTTGCTGATAAAGTTATCGAAACCCGGAATGGAACTACCGGGGCATTTAAAAATCTGGGTGATATTGCTGAAGCGATCGGAACCGCCTCGTTTCAGCAATTAAGTGATTATGTTACGGTACGGTCAACGCAGTTTACGATACAGTCCGTCGGCAAATTAACCTCGATTAATCGGGGATATACCCGATTAGTAGCGGTTATCGATCGCGGTACATCACCGATCAGGATACTCTATTATCGGGATATCTCCGATTTAGGTCAAGGAAGCTAAATTTAAAATAAAAGGTCAGAAGTCAGAAATCAGAGTTATTTGGTTAATTTTGGATTTCGATATTCGGATTTGAATGATTATTATGGATACTCTCAATAAACCTTTACATCATGTGGTTGGATTGGATATCGGTTCCTATTCTTTGAAATTAGTTGAAGCGCAGTTTGAAAACAACCGGATTGCAATCGACCGGATACTGGTAATCCCATTTCCTGAAAATGTCGATCGGTCGAACTCGGAGTCATTAGGAAAATGGCTAGCTGGAGTTTGGAAAACAAATAATATTAGGACCAGGACCGTACGGCTTACTATCCCAAGATCGGAAGTTTTAACGACTGAACTCAATCTACCGCTAGGCAGCGATTCCGAAACGATAAAAATGCTCGAACTGCAGGTAGAACGTGATCTACCGGTCCCTATAGATTCGGTTTATTCCGATTATTTCATCTTATCAAAAACCGAGTTGGGTGACCAAAAGATTCTGGTAGTTTCAGCGAAAAAAGAATTAATCGAGTTTTATCGGAATACTATCAAACAAGCAAAATTACATCTCGACCGAATAGAGTTGAGTTCGCTATCATTAAACCGAACCATCCAATATGAAAATCCGCAATTTAATTCCTGGATCGCAGTCAATCTCGGTTATTCAATGTTGGAATTAATGATTGTTGAAAATAAGCAGGTACTGTTTTCCCGGAGCGCTTCGTTTGGAATAAAAGCCATCGCTGATTCTCAAGCTAATATCGATATCGAATCACCACAGCAATTGCAGTCACTGAATGTCCAAGATCCAGCAGTCACGAATTGGTTTAATCAACTGGTATTCGAATTAAAACGAAGTATGGAATCATATACGTTAGAATCCAATAGCCCGATTCCGAAACAATTAATTTTATATGGCGGAGGCAGTTGTTTAGCTGGATTACTACAATCGTTACCGAAGAAACTCGGGATTGAGGTGCACTGTCTCAATACTCGGTTACTGGAAAACGGAATCGCCAACAATGGCTATGAGGTAATGCAGCAACAAACGGTAAACAGAAACGCGCTTATTGCAGCAGCTGCAATCGGATTGGTTTTACCGGTTGAAACTTCTGAACAATCCTGCAATTTAAACAAACCACGTTTGTTTTCAGTCACTCAGTTCAAAATTCCGATCCAGTTCAAACAAATAAGTATTGGAATCGGATTGATTATCGCCCTGATTATTATTCTCCTGGGTGTTTTATACCAGAAGCAACGGCATCTGGCTAAATTGCAAACGGAATATACCATATATCGCCCTTTAATGATGCAATCGGAACAGATGAATATCAATATGAATGCGATTCGTACTTGGAAACAAGAGTCGACCAGTACTCTGGAAATATTGCGCGCGATATCAAATTTATGGCCAGATGATGCATATCTCCAGGTCATGACCTATGACCGGACTAAAGATATCACTATTTCCGGATTAGCCAGTTCGAATCAGACGGTATCGAAATTGTTGAATCAATTAAATGATTCTCATCAATTTAGCGGGATAAAATTATCGTATAGCCGAGTCTCTAAACGCAATCCTACCTATCCGGTAGAATTCGGGTTATCGATGAAATATATGAAGCAATTGGAAGTCCGAAAGTAATTACCTTAAAAAAGAGGAGTTTTGATCGAAGATATTTATGCTCAACCTATCTGCTCGAGAAAAAAAATGGGTCATTTTTATGGTGGTATTTATTTCAGTGATAGTCATCTATCGTTTTTTTCTCATACCTTTTATCGACCAATGGAATTCGACCACCAGACAAATCCAGATTATGGAAACCCGGTTAAAACAAGCCAAATTGCTTAAAGCGAATCCGTTATTGGCTGTATATACCCAAGAAACGATCCAGAATCAGACTGCAGCAGTAGCGAATTTGCTGGAAAATCTGGAATCCTGGTCAGTAGATGCCGGATTAACAATGACTTCAGTTAGACCGGGTCCGGTACAGAAACGGGGTAATTATACCGAACTGAATTATGAAGTCGATGTCACCGGTGATTTGACCACCCTCTGCCGATTTATCGATAAAATCGAGCAGCCGGGGGTCATCGCACGACTTAATAAAATCCGGATCGCTAAGCCTAAAGATATTTTAAAAGATATGACGGCAAGTCTAACGATTTCCACCTTAAGTATACCGGAAGCAACACCGACAAAGAAAACCGGAGGTGTTAATGTTAATAATGAATTATAACAAAGTAAATGTT
>JBHGBB010000110.1:0-13273 GCA_041946755.1 bacterium
TAGACCGCTTCGACCGCGGATACTACGTTTACTTCGACAGAACAAACCCAGGTCCAGAATTTGTTATCTAATAAAGGGAGAATGTTCGTTTCCGGTACAGAATTAGGCTGGGACCTGATTGCTAATGGTAATACTGCCGATAGTACGTTCTATCATAATTACTTAAAAGCGGATTATGTCAATGATAATGCCGGAGTATATACCGTTAATGGTAATAGCAGCGGTATCTTTAACGGATTAACCGGGATAACCTTCGACAATGGAAGTAATGGAATCTATAACGCTGCATATCCGGATAGTATCAATAACTATGGCGGGAGCACCGTCGATTTACTATATAACGGTACTGCGTTTAATGCCGGCATAGAATATAAAGGAATCAGCCTAAGGCTGATTTATTTCGGATTTCCATTCGAGACCATTTACCCGGAATCAAGTAGGAATACTGTGATGCAACGGATTTTAAGTTACCTTGATGCAAATCCGGTGCCGGTAGAACTTTCACAATTTGAGATTTTAGATTGATGATTACAGAATATAAAAACTAATCTACCACAGAGTACACTAAGAAAAACAGAGTAATATATTTTAAAAATATAAAATATTATTTTCTCAGGTTTTCTCTGAGCGCTCTGTGGTTGTTTTTTTTGGATTTCAATATCGATTCGTGGTAAACTAACCTAAAAATAATTAAGGAGAAGGATTATGTTTAAAAAAATAACCCGGCTTTTATATCTAGGTTTTATAGGAATATGTTTATTGAAATTAGGAAATCAAGCTTATGCAACTTCAGATTCGGTTCCACTAGTGTTTTATCAACAGGGAGAAATCAAGGTTGTCATCCGACCGAACACGGCGGTGTTCGGAGATAAAGCATTATTGGCAGATAAGCTTTCACTGGAAGATAAAGCAACCGATATACTAACCGCTCTTATTGCCGGACCGAATGAAGAAGAGAAAACACTGGGTATAACCTCGCCGATACCCAGCGGTACCAAATTATTAAAATCGGAAGTTATAGATAGCCGACTGAAGGTAACGCTCTCGAAAGAGTTTATTAGTAGCGGAAAGCCATTTGATTCAGTATTGGAATATGTCAACGACCAAATCATAAAAACTTTTACCGAATATCCGGAATTGAAAGAGTTCTATATTTATATAGAAGGTGAAGATGGGATAGTCCGGTTAGCAGACGATTATACAATTGCCGGACAGGAACGATTGCAGAAAATAGCAGCCGGCGAATTCGGGATTCCGCAATCCAAATCTATCGGCGGTGTAGTTCAGCCACGAGTTCCCACCAATCATCCAACCGGCATCCTTTCCGGGAAACGGATTGGCATCAATCCGGGTCATGGCTGGTGGTATAATCCGGGATATTGGGCATTGCAGCGCGGAGTCATGTATGGCGGGTATATCGAAGATATGGATAATGAAGAGCGATGTCTGAACCTTATCGCGCGATATTTATGGAACGCCGGCGCGGAAGTATTTCCTGCCCGGGAATGGGATAGTAATACTACTGAAGTTATCGTCAACAATGATTCCGGTTCACCGAGTTATACCGAGACCGGATCATGGTCAACGAGCGCTTCGAATGGATATAATACTACTTATCGGTATGCATTTACTAATACCAGTGCTACCACGGCAACTGCTATTTGGCAGGCGAGTATCCCGCGCGCAGATTATTATGCGGTATATCAGTTTCATCGGCCGGGAAGCAATCGAGTTACTGACGCGGAATATATCATCAATCATAGCGGTGGGCAGACTATCGTCTATGTAAATCAGAAACAGCGCGCTACCACTTCCGATCCGCATTGGATATATATGGGTCAGTTTTATTTTAATGCCGGAACAGTAACGATAACCTTAACCAATTTCTCGAAAGATACTTCCGGTAGTGTGGTCATTGCCGATGCCATCCGATTGGGCGGTGGAATTAGTCAGGATAGTGCGATCGAGAGTACGAGTTCTGCTATGAACAAACCTCGATGGCAGGGAGCTGCAAGCTATTGGACCAAATATATCGGCGCACCGAGCGATGTCTATGCGTATGGCGGTGCAGAAGATTCGGATGATTGGTATAGTCGTCCGGGTTTAGCGGTCTGGGAAAATTGTGATGGATATCTGATGATTCATACCAATGCTTATGGCAGTGGAGCGCATGGTACCGTTTCTTATAAACATACTTCCAGCACCACCATTAATACTTACCCCTTTGTGACCACCATTCATTATCAAATCATTCGCGACCTGCGTGCGTTATGGAACGCCAGTTGGTATGACCGGGGAATAGCGACCGGTAGTTATGCGGAAATCGGGCGAATTGCGAGTGCGGGTATCCCTGGTTGTATGATGGAACTGGCATTCCATGATGATACTTCAAGCAGCGAGTTGGATAATTATGCGCTCCGGAATCCGAAGTTTAACGATATTATGTGCCGGGCGATATATAAAGGCGTCTGTAAATATTTCTCTGGAAGTGGTGCAATTATTTTACCATTACCACCGAAAAATGTTCGCGTGGTTAATCTTGGTAGCAGTACTATTAAAGTTACCTGGTCGCCTCAATCCGACCCTTTGGAATCGACTGCAATTGCTACCGCATATCGGGTATATAAAAGTTTTAATGGGAAAGGATTCGATAATGGTACCTATACTACTGCGACGACATTAACTCTAAGTGGCTTAGCGGCAGATAGTGTATATTATTTCCAGATCGCTGCAGTGAATGCCGGTGGAGAGAGTTTTCCGAGTGAAACGCTCGCTGCCCGGGTAAATCCAAAGCAAACAACTCATGCCCTCTTGGTGAATGGATATACTCGAATCGATACCAGTATTGGTATTGACCGGAGCGACCCATATTATCCGAAAGTAAACCAGACGTTCGATTATATTATTCAGCATGCGAGTGCTCTTGCGAATGCTACTACCACTGGTGGTGGTAAAGTATATTTCGATTCCGCAAGCCGCGATGTGGTGAACCTAAATCTAATCCAATTAAATCTTTATGATATGGTGGATTGGATTGCTGGCCAGCAATCGACAGCCGATACCACGTTTACGGCTACAGAACAAACCCAAATCCAGAATCTGTTTAGTGCCGGTGGAAAGCTTTTCGTATCCGGTGCCGAGATTGGGTATGACTTATATGCCAATGGGAGCGGTTCCGACCAAACGTTCTATCAGAATTATTTAGATGCGGCATATATCGCTGATGATGCCGGGTCATATACGGTTACCGGTCAAAGTGGCGGGATATTCAACGGATTGAGTGGAATAATGTTTGATGCCGGATATCAAGGAACGTATAATGTAGCATATCCGGATGCCATATCGGTTACCGGAGTGAGTTTAGTCAATTTAAGTTATGGCGGTACTTCATATTATGCCGGGATTCAATCGAGTACTACCAATAATCTGGTGTATTTCGGATTCCCCTTTGAAACCATATATCCGGAATCGAGTAGGAATCAGGTAATGCAGCGGATAGTAAGTTTTTTATTAAAACCGCGATTACAGGTAACTAAACCGAATATGTATTATTTTGCGTTTGCCGGGAAATCGAATCCAGCCTCGAAAACGATTACTATCTCGAATAATGGATTCGGCACTATGTATTGGACAGCGAGTAGTAGTCAGAATTGGTTAATTTGTTCACCAAATTCGGGTACGGTAGCAGAAAATACCAATACTAGTGCTAAAGTTGGCATTAATATAACCGGGTTAAGTTATGGCCGGTATACCGCGCAACTCACTGTGAGTTCATCGAATGGCGAGAATAGCCCACAAACGATTACCGTAATATTAGTAGTTGCGCCGGTTAATATTGTTAATAGTTATGGCTATTTTACGACCAGTAGTGATACCAGCTATTGGTTTTATCAACTCTATGCCGATGGCATTAATACCGGTACCTTATCCTGGGTAAGCAGTATGAATAGTGTATCGATAACTCAGGTTCCGGGAGAGAAATCGAAGATAAGCCAGGTATTCTCGGTGCCAAGTTCTGGGTGGTATACAGCAGAGACCAGAGTGTGCAGTAGTATAACCGATTCCGCGAAACAGCAGAAAGTATATTTATACTTACAGGAGTTTGACGACCAGTATCAAATTAAAGCTAGTGGGAATCAGGTGGTATATTCCGGTGCCGGCGGACTTACTGCATACCCGACCTGGAAACCGATGCAAGTGGGTTTCTATACCGAAGGGACCAATGTATCCGTCCAGGTCGTAGCGATAAATCCTAGCGATAGTAATACAACTGCATCGCTATATATCGATGATATTCTGGTATATCCTAATGCATATCAGCCGGAAATAAGTACTGGGTTAACCAATGCTAGTTTTGATAGCGGAACTACCGGCTGGCTTATGCAGCCGTATGGAGATGCCGGTACTGCTGGGATTTGGACTACTGCTTCGAGTAATCTAATCCTTGCGCAAGATGGCGGGAATAAAGGGAAAGCAAGCCAGTTGTTCCGACTGCAGAATTATGAAGAGCCAACCTTATCTACCCTTTGGGTATATAGCGATGCTACCGCGAAAAGTCAAACCCAGAAAATATATTTATATCTCTATAGTTATTCCAGTGGATATAATAAGATTATCGAAAGCGGTAATGCGGTATTATATGCCGGGAAATGGACTCCGGGAGAATGGCACCAGATTCGGATTGGGTATATCCCGATGACCGATTATAATGTGGTTCAGTTGGTAGGAATAAATCCGGCTGGGAATTCCTGGGCATCGCTCTACTTCGATGGAGTAGAAGTGAAAAGCGGATACTAGAAGCAAAAGCGTCATTGCAAAATGCAAAATTAGGTCGATGCGACCAAAATTTAAATTTAAAATGCTAATTGCTAAATGCTAAATTTGAAATGATGCTTATCCGTGATAATCCGTGGCAAAGTATTGGAGGTTTCATATGAAAAGAATAATCATGAGTTTAGGATTATTGGTTTTATCAGTGGCAGTTTTTGCAACGGTAACCCAGGATCGGCAGGGGATTGAACGGTATAAATCTGACCCGATTGCAGTCAGGGCAATGAATCCTACTTTCGATATGTTCCCCGATTCATCGTTAATCGATTTTAGTTATTTATTAGATCCGCCGGCCGGGAAGTTCGGACCGGTATATTCGGGTAAAGATGGGCATTTCTATTTTAAAGATACCGATAAACGAGTCCGATTCTGGGGAGTTACGGTAGCCGCATCTAATGTCGATATTCCTAAAGAGCGAATTAAACAGGTTGTCGATGTAATCGCTCGTGCCGGGTGTAATATGATTCGATTGCATGAATTGGATAATCGCGGTGGAGAACAGTATAACCTAGTTCGGCGGAATGTGATTGATGAAGCGTATCCGAATAATACTAATTCCCGGCATTTTGATAAAGAGTACCGGGATCGGATCGATTATTGGATTAAATGCGCGAAGGAGAAAGGGATATATGTATATCTGGTAGTTCGGGGATATCGAACGTTCCGGTCTGGAGATGAATTAGATAATGCGGATAAACTCGGCCGAGCAGCAAAACCCTATGCCTTTTTCAACCGCCGGCTGATTGAATTGCAGAAAGAGTATGCAGAAGAATGGCTGATTAAGCATATCAATCCCTATACCGGTTTGGCAAATGGGAAAGATCCGGCGGTAGCATTGATTGAATTGGAAAATGAAGATAGTCTCCTATTTAATCCCGGGGGATGGAATGAAATGGCGGAACCTTATCGCACCGAATTTATTAAGTTATGGAATAAATATCTAATTAAGAAATATAAAACGACTGAAGCATTAAAACAAGCGTGGACGAATGGGAAAAAAGAGTGTTCTTTGCAGCCAGAAGAATCGTTAGAAAAGGAAAATGTGGGGTTACCGTCAATGCCGATGCGGAGTTTGGATGAAATAAGAAACGCTTCAGGTGCCGATCCGAAATCGGCTCCGTTAAGGTGTAATGATGGAGTCCGATTCGCAGTAGAAGTGCAACGTAAATATTTTGCCGAACTCCGGGATTTCTTGCATGGAAAAGGGTGTACGAAACCGTTTACTGCGGTAGTGAATAGCCAGGTAACACCGGATACCTATTCTGTGGCGCAGGAATTGGATTTCATTGGCGAGAATGCGTATCTGGACCATCCATCATTCACTCCGGGAAAAGAATGGGTCGGGTTATCCTCATTCAGCAATAAGAATTATTTGAAAGAATCCGGGAAATGGTCGTTAGCTCCGTATATTGCGCAATATAAATGGGCGAATAAACCGTTGGTAGTCCGGGAATGGGCTACCTGCTGGCCGAACCGATACCGGGTAAGCAGCATATTCGATATTGCGGCTTATTCTTCAATGCAGGATTATGATGGTCTTATCTATTTCTCTTATTATACTTGGGGTGACCCGGACCATATCGCTTGCTTTGGGTTACAAGCCGACCCAACTCAATGGGGATTGTTCGGGTATGCAGCAAAAATGTTCATTGAAGGAAATGTTATAAAACCGTGGTCGGGATTTATAATTGCTTATACTGATGCTGATCTTTATACTTGGGGTAATTATATGACCGATTTATATAAACTTTCGTGGATTGATAGAATTGAGAATAGATTTTATCAATCAAAAATACCATTAACCCAAACAATTCAAATTGGTACTGGTCGTAGTGGAATGATTCAAAATGAAATCGACACAGCCGCCCATAAATATACTGAAATAGATGCAGAGAAGATCGCTGATTCAATCATAAAGGGTAATCCAAATATTCTTAATAAATTTAGTTATATACCAAAAGATAAAGCTGGCAATTGTTATACAAATGGTGTACTCAGGAATATTGATAAGGGCTATGCAATAATTGATACCCCTAATTTTCAATGTATACAAGGTGAATTGGAAAAATATCAACCTTATGAAACCCAGCATCTAAAACTAATATCTGCATCAACCGTTGCATCTGTTGTCATAACTTCTTTAGATGAAAAACCACTTGATATATCCAAGCATTATGCACTTAAAATGGCGACCATCGCTTTAAACCGAGGCGAGAGTTTAGTACCGGTAACCTCCGGTGAAGCCGAAGGGAGAAGTGTTTTGATGAACAGCGGCGCAGCCCCGGTCCAGACTGGGGGGAAACCGGTAGAAAAACCAACCCAGATCTTATTGAATGGGAAACCGGTACTTGATGTATATTTCGAAAACGGTACCTGGGAATTGGAAGTAAATTTATTGAAAAACGAATATCGGCTCTTTTGCGATACCCCGAATATGAAGTTTACCTTATATCCGAATCTTAAATCGCAATGGCTAATGCAGAAGTATAACTATGAATTTCCACCGGATGACCCGGTACCAACGGAGCCGACCTTCATCTATCCCGGCTTTTCGAAATACATTCAGCTCATTCCCCAGAAATAATTTTAGCCACAGATGTTCACGGAAAAAATATAAATAATGGCTATTATTCGTGTCTATCCGTGGCAGATATTTTTCCCATTGTAATAAAACACAAATCGTGATAAACTCATATATCAGGTAAATAACATCTACTTTATATCTAAGGAGCGTATCAAGCTATGCAAAGAATAGCTATTTTTTTTGGCTGTTTGTTAATTTCAGGAATGTTTATTTTATCTTCGATAAGTTATGCCCAGTCAGGTCGATTATCGCTTTCATCTAATACTACAATAACAATAGTCTATTCTATTAACGGGGAAATCCATAAATTTAGTCGAGCATTTACTAAACCACCGGAAAATGACCAGGAAAAAATCACTACTACACTGCAGGAGTTTATTAAAGGGCCTTCTGCTACTGAGCTGTTGAAAGGCGTCAAATCGGCAGTACCTGTAGAAACCAAACTCGATAAAATCGATATTGATAAAGAAAATAACTGTGTGTTGTATGTTCACATGCCGAAAGAGAAACTAAGTCAGCTTACCGTATTAGATGTAGATAATTTCAATGAAAGTTTAGAGAAGTCGTTATTTGGGATAACCAGTTCGGGGAATGTAACGGTGCTTGTTCTGGATGAAGCTACCGGTATATATCGGCTCTTATCTTCGTTCTTACCACCATTACCGCCATTACCGAGAAAACCTGGACAAGCACAGCCGGAATCTTTTAAAGCCACACCGCCGATTAACGGTGCACAAGGTTTCCCTGCCGGATTAGGGCAAGGGCAACCGACCGGTGCATTAACCGGGAAAACCATTTTCCTCAGTGCTGGTCATGGCTGGTATTACGAACAAGGGACTTATAGTGCATCTACCTGGCGAACCCAACGGGGGAATACTTATGGCGATGGAATAGTAGAAGACTTATCGAATGTCGATGCGGTGAACAACTATCTCGTAGAGTATCTATGGAATGCCGGGGCGAATGTCTGGACCTGCCGGGCAAGGAGTCGAGATACCGCCGCGTTTATCGTCGATTATGGCGATTCGGGATATACTGAAATCGGCACCTGGGCGACTAGTAGTTCCGCTTCCGGTTATTATGGAACCGGATATCGTTATGCCGCGGCAGCAACCAATCCTACCGCAACCGCTACTTGGCGGCCAACGATTTCTACTTCCGGGTATTATCCGGTATATGTTTGGTATAATGGCGGGGGTGGTTCGAATCGCGTTATAGATGCGCATTATCAAATTGTTCATTCCGGTGGAACTACCGAATGGATTCAAGACCAGACCCATGACGGGTCGACCTGGAAATGGCTGGGCACCTACTATTTTAATGCGGGAACCACCGGATTCATTCGAGTAACGAACCAATCATCAAGCCCTTCGGGGAAATATGCTATTGCCGACGCTGCACGATTCGGAGATGGATTCGGTAGTATCGCTCGCGGTGGAGTTACCAGCGGGCAGCAGAAACAGGATGAATGTTCCCGATATTGGGCGCAGTTTATGGGCGCGCCATCATCGGCATATAATCCGAGTGCTGACGATAATGATGACGATGTATCCTGCCGTCCGCGGTATGCGTTATGGGAATATGAATCCTGGGAAGACCCGATATTTATCTCTTGGCATACCAATGCCGGCGGTGGTTCGGGTACGCAATCATATATCTGGGATACTTCCTATGTTTGGGGGACTGCTACCAGTAATGGTCTGGCTTTTCCCGGGAGCTGGAGTTTAATGACTTGTGTACATAATGAAATCGTCAATGATATTCGGAAAGGATACGATTCTGCTTGGGTAGATGAAGGGAAACATCATAACGATTTCGGTGAATTACGGCCGGAAAGTGAAGATACCACTGTTGGTAACGGGATGCCGGCAGTATTATGCGAAATGGCATATCATGATGATGAAAGTAAGGGGATTCCTTATCTCCTGAATCCGAATTTCCGGCAAATCATCGCCCGGGCGGTATATCAGGGGATCGTAAAATATTTTGCTGCCCGCGATGCCAAGGCAATCAATCTGGTTCCGGAGCCGCCGAATAATCTCCGGGTGGTCAATACCGGGTCGGGAACCGTCCAACTTACCTGGTGCGCTCCAACCACTGATTCCGTTAATCTCTATGGCGGATTAGCCACCAGTTATCGGGTATATAAAAGTACTAATGGGTATGGATTTGATAATGGGATTCTATCCAGTTCTACCACCGCAACCATTTCGGGGTTAACCCCGGACCAGGTATATTTCTTCCGGGTAAGTGCAATGAATGCTGGCGGTGAATCGTTTCCTACCAATACGTTAGCAACTCGGGTTAGATCGAATACCACTGCGCGGATTCTTATCGTAGATGGATTCGACCGGATGGATCGATATATGATGCCGGCGGTGCGTAGTAAGAGTATCTATCAAGGGAGTGATAATGGATATCCGAACCGGCAATATATGGAATTGGTTAACAGTTATAATTATTCGATCCAGCATGCTTTTGCGATAGCTACCTCGACCACATTCGGAGGCGGTAAATTCTATTTCGATTCTGCAAGTAACGAGGCAGTCGCGGCCGGATTAATCAATCTATCGAATTATAAAGTTGTGGTCTGGTTTACCGGTAAAGAGTCGACTTCAGATGAGACGTTTAGCAGTACCGAACAAACCCGGGTGACCGCATTTTTAGCCGGCGGTGGAAGACTATTCGTATCTGGGTCGGAAATCGGTTGGGATTTAGGTCGGACTTCCGGCAGCGCGGATTCAACCTTCTATTCGAATTCGTTGAAAGCCAGATATGCCGGTGATATTTCGTATACCGATACGGTAGCAATCTCAGCTACCGGGATATTTAACGGATTAAGTACCTTCGTTTATGATACCGGCCGCGGAGTAACCTATGCAGTCGATTATCCCGACCAATTGAATACCATCGGAACCAGTAGCGTTGCATTAACCTATTCCGGTGGGTCGGGAGGTAATGCAGCGATTCAGTATTGGAGTTCCACTACTAAAGTAGTTAATTTCGGGTTCCCATTCGAAACGATTCTCGATGCGACGGTACGGAAAAACGTTATGCAGCGGATTCTCAGTTTCCTATTACCACCGCGATTGGTTACTACTCCATCGTCGATGACCTTTTCGGCATCACAAGGCGGCTCGAATCCAGCTTCCCAATCGATAACCATTTCGAATGATGGGGAAGGATATATGACGATTTCCGCCAGTACCAATCAAAGCTGGTTATCGGTTTCACCGGCATCGAGTATCGTTACAACCGGCATCGCCAAAGCTGTCCCAGTGAATATTAATATTACCGGATTAAGTTATGGGACTTATACCGGAACGATAACGATTACCGGAACGAATGCAGAAAACAGTCCGCAAACGTGTACGGTTGTTTTGACGGTTAACGCGCAAACGAACCTGCGCATTAATCCGACCTCGTTAACCTTCACCGCACCTTATGGCGGGTCGAATCCGGCCTCACAAACCCTTACGATATATAACGATGGTAGCGGGACGATGGCTTGGTCTGCCAGTACCAATAAAACCTGGGTATCGATCTCGCCGGTAAGTGGAAGTATCGGTACCGGTGGCTCGCAGACCGCGCAGGTTGCGGTTAAAATCCCGGGATTATCGGTTGGAACAACCTATGGCATTATTACGGTCAGCGCATCCGGGGCGTTAAATACACCGCGTACTTGCAATATTACTTTAATCATCACCCCGTCAACAACTGGACTGGATTATGACTGGCGTGAGTATGATGTATCGAATCGAGAACGAAATCGAGTCGAATTGAAATAAGATTTTGGGTACTTCAGCATAGAGTCATTGGGAGATTAGATGCAGTTTATATTTCTCAGTAGTTTCTGATGCTTGAGTTCTTCGATTCTGGAGTAGGGGCGGGATTTCCCCGCCCGAAATTTGACATAGGAATTGCAGCAGCGGTTTCTCAATCAAGTATAGATTGTAGATTGCAGGTTGCGGATTTAATTCCGGATTCCTGATTTCGAATTCCGCAATTTTAAGGCGGGGGAACCCCGCCCATACCTCTCTTATACCTTGTCTAGCTAACCTAGAACTTTTAAACATCATATGCGATATCTAGCGAAATAAATCTTCGGTCACGTTTTTATTTCTTCTTAAACCGGTTTTGACATTTACCGGAATTGCACCGAACGAGATCGATCTCGTTCGGTGCAACTCTGGTACTATATAACCGCAAAAATCCTATAAATAGCATGAGGTTCTATCGATAACTCGCCTGAAATCATAACGGTATTGGTATTAGATGAGTAAGTAGCCAATAAAATCAAATTGGCACGCTGTAAATATGATTTTTCCCGGGATAGAAGGTTATTTATCATAGACACTCGATATAGCATCGCTGTAATCGATATCAAAAATATGGTATTATTTGATATAAGAAACCAGATTACAACGATGAACCGTAGATTACTGCAATATGATAGACATCGCTATAATCGGAGTTTCAATCGCCGTAATCTTTCTTTATGATAAAACCCGAAATCATCAACCGTATTCCATCACAGCCTGGGGTATATATTTTTAAAGGGAAACGGAATGAACCGATTTATGTCGGGAAAGCTATTTCCTTAAAATCCCGGGTCCGATCGTATTTCCAGGATAAATCCGGATTATTACCTAAAACCGCGCTGATGGTCGAATCTGCGGAAGATTTGGAATATATCGTTACCAAAAACGAGTTGGAAGCGCTGGTGCTCGAACAGAACCTGATTAAACAGTTCCGGCCGAAATATAATATCCGAATTAAAGATGATAAACGGTATCCCTGGCTCCGGTTCACCTATGGTGAAGATTTCCCGCGATTACTCGTAGTCCGCTTGCCGAAACGGGATAAAGATAAATATTATGGCCCATTTCCGCATTCCAGTTCGATGCGGCAGACGATCAAACTGCTTCGAACCTTTTTCCCGATTCGAAATTGTAAACTGAATATTATCGAAGGGAAAAAAGCCATACCCCGACCGTGTCTGGAATATTATCTGAAACGGTGCGTCGCCCCGTGTGTCGGATATATTAGTAAATCCGAATATCTCATCATCTGCGACCAGATATGTTTATTGCTGGAAGGGAAACAAAACGAAGTCGAATCGGTATTAGACCGGAAAATGAGCCAATTATCTGAAGCTACCCAATTCGAAGAGGCAGCGAAAATCCGAGACCAGATTCAAGCGATTAAATCGGTACAATTAAAACAACTCATGTATACTCCGGATGCTGCGGAACGCGATTTTATCGCTATCGCTACCCGGGATGATATTGCTGCTGCCGCGGTATTCGTTATCCGAAGTGGCAAGCTTATCGGAAAAGAGAAATATATCTTGGAAGGAGTCGAAGGGTTATCAAATCCCGAACTCTATGCGACTTTCTTGAAACAGCATTATCAAACCGCATATCAGATTCCTAGAGAGATATACCTTGATGCACATCCGGAAAATGAACCGGAATTGATTGAATGGCTCAGCCAAATTAAAGAGCGGGGCAGATTCGATCTGGAGGTGAAAGTAAATACAAAAATAGCATTCAATGTGCCGGAACGGGGTGAAAAACGGCAGTTGTTGAATACCGTTGCTGAGAATGCGAAATTGTTCCTGATGGAAGAACTATTTATCCGACAGCCGGAATTGGCTAAGGTATCGCAATCGGTACTAGATCTAAAATCAGCACTGGATTTGCCGATACTTCCGCGATATATCGAAGCGTTTGATATCTCGAATATCGGTGGTACCGATGCGGTCGGTTCGATGGTAGTGTTTAAAAACGGAAACCCCGCGAAATCCGAATATCGGAAATTCAAAATCAAACTGGTTGCCGGAATCGATGATTATGC
>JBHGBB010000111.1:0-13157 GCA_041946755.1 bacterium
CAGCAGGACGACCGCTACCAATAACCAATATTATCCGATACTGGTGAGTGATGGCAGCGGTGGCGCGATTATCGCCTGGCAGGATTACCGGAATGGCAATTATGATATCTATGCCCAATCAGTTACTACGGATGGTTTCGTTCCAGTCGAATTGAGTCGATTTGTAGTCATGGAAGCGATAGCAGATAATTAGAATGCAGCAGTGAGAAAATAGAAGCTAGAATTTGGGGGAAACTATCCCAAATTCTAGCTTTTTTTATTTCTAAATTCTAACCTTCTAACTTCTGACTTCTGGTTCTTATTGCCTGGTTACTAGCTTTTTTTATTTATTATTTTAGTTCAGTGGAATCAGTGGAATCTGGGGTTGAAATTTAGCCTTTTTCGTGATTTCATTCTTTCGTGTTTTCGTGGTAGTCTTTTAGTCTGACAACTGACAACTAACAACTGCGCTTCGCGCAGAACTTGACAACCAATACAAGAACGCTTATAATACAGATGACTTTTTAGATAAATGGCTCGATGAATTTTTGAACTATCATAAATCTTGCGTCTTATTCAGAAGCATAACGCTGTATATATAAGTTTTATACGGAACTATATAAACAGGAGTTGGTCGAAATAGAAAACAACAAGCATTCTATGTTCGTCACCTGCAATTAGCGCGGGAGACGGTGTCAGCATAACTATTATCAGACCGATTTAAGACTCATTGTAATCTTTTATTATCGAAAGATTACGCATGAAAGGAGATTTATATGAGCCAGAATATGTCAAACCCCACTGATCCGAACAAAGGCGAGGTTGTCTGCCCAGTATGTGCAGAAGAGGTGTTGTCAGCTTTTTGCCGATATTTGAAGGAAGTTAAAGAAACTACGAAAGACATGAACTATCTCGACTGGTCGCAGTGGCGACCTTTTTGGTCTCAGGTAAACGTAATGTCGAAAAATACCGCTAAATGTGCTCAGGAATGGCAGAAACGATTAGGTGAAATTGCAAGTGATAATGCCAAGAAAGGAAACTATCCAAAGGAGTACCCAGTTCTATCTAACGAAGAGATTAATAAGCAGATTAATGAATTAATCGATGCCGTTAATGAAAATCGGGATATTAGTGTCGAAGAGATTATCAAGTTTATACCTTTCGATGATGTTATAGAGCAGATGACGCTTAATGAATTTAAAAATACTAAACAAGCTGCTCAGGATATAGTTAATGGTATTATCGAAGCCGTTTTTCCAGCCGATATGGAAATTATCATAGCTGCTTTAGATAACGCGGAAGACAAACAAGATAAAGATAATAAGCATGACCAAAATGTAAAAGACGATAAGAAACAAGCTAAGTTGAGTGATGATAATGCAGTAAGAAAATGTATCAAAACTATTTTAGATCTCCTGAAGGACAACACGGGGGAGAACTTACGTAAATTGGGAGAATTAATACCGGATAAAAGAAAAGAATTGTTGTTTGAAACAGCTGAAGCTAGACGCCGAAAAGTTTTAGCCGGACCGATTGATGAAAACCAAAAAAAGCTTGGAGAAGGGGCGCGCCGGATTGTTGCTGCCCTTCACTGCAAACAAGAGCGTAAGTATCTCGGCGATATCGTCGGTAAAATCGAGGATGAAGTTGCTGAACGGAGAAGACATACACCCGTAAGTCCTGCTATCGTTCTTATCGGCGGGGGTGGTGCAGCCGGGAAAACGACTTTCGTAAAAAAACTCATGGCTCGTTTAATAGCGATTTATGGTAAAGATCAAGTCCAGAAGCTGGACCTAGACCACTATTTTTTACCGGTTGAATTGATTGGTAATCGCGCAAATGATGGTAAATATGATAATCCAAGAAATTCAGATATCCAGCGGGCTGAACAAAATATTAGAACAATTAAAGAGGGAGGAGAACTCATAATTCCGTGGCACGATAGACAAGAACACAAGCTGTCTCAACAGAATTGGCTAGATGGTAGTAAATATCGAAGTGCATCTGTTGTGATTATAGAAGGATTATATACATTAGGGCCAATGTTCTGGTCTCTAGGTCACGTGCGAATATATATCGATGCTTGCCCATTAGATAGAGCCAAGGGTAGAGTCTGGCGGGATGTGAATATTCGGAAACGGAACGAAAGGCATGTGGTAGAGATGCTTCTTGGTCGGGAGGTGTATCATCAGACATTTGTAGAACCTACACAAGCGGTAGCGGACTATATTATCAGAAGGTCAGCAACGAGTGGTGTCCTTCAGGTTATCGATGATGATGAGGTCGGTAAGTGTCTCATAGAAGCCTGCGAGAAGTTGGGGGTTGAAGATAAAGCTGCGGAACTGCATCGAATGTTTCTAAAGCTGTTAGAACGTTTGAATAATCGGCGGGCTACTCAGACCGAGTTTTAGATTTCATGTACCATGGATTATTGAATTGAGTAGAGACATCGCATATAGCGATAAAGCCCAGGAAACAATTTTGCAGGGATTTATTTAGAAACATGTAATAATGTTAAGATGATTGGTAATCAAAGTAATGCAAATCAGCAAAATGGTATTTATATTGAAAGTAGCTTTGGTAGTATCTTAACCAATAATGTATGTAATGGAAATGATTCCGGTCTTCTTTTTTATGATTCCACTGAATGCACAATTACTGGTAATTATCTAAACGGTAATCATGATGCGTTTTGGACTGATGGATCTATTGGGTGCTCTAACTCATTTATTTCAGGCAACCACCTGAATAATAATACTGGTTATGGTTTTAATTTAGTAGCTGGCTGTGTTAATAATGTCATCATGGGCAATTTCGCATACAGTGGAAATGGAACTAATTTTTCTGGCTCGACTACGAATAATCAGGTAGCCCATAACTACGGTTTCTAGTCGTCTGAAGATAAATCCATTCCGGCGGGGTGAAGGAACCCACTTCCCCCGTTTTTTTTATCTCATTTTAATCAGGAGCAACTGGATTATTTAGCATCTGCGGTTATCGAATCTGTAGAAGAAATGAAAAAAGGGAAATAAAGAAAAGCTAACCGCAAAGAGCGCAAAGAGGAAATGCTATGATCGCTGAGAATAATCTTTGCGTTCTTTGCGAATTTATCTTTGCGTCTCTGCGTTTAAGGCTTTAAATGCTATCCTGTCTACTGACTACTGGCTACTGGCTACTGGTTTTCGGACTTCTATCTCCTAACTTCTTTTTTTTTTCTTTTCGTGTCTTCGTGGCAAGCTTTTAGTTTGACAACTGACAGCTGACAACTGCGCTTTCACGCAGCAGGCTTGACACACAATACAAGACCGCTTATAATACAACTAACTTTTTATCTATATATACTTCAAGGAGTAGAAGATGTCGACCTTAGAATATGGTTCGTTAGATTATGAAGAGTTGCAGCGGATATGTAATTACCGGTATGTTCGGAAGACCCTTAAACCTGCGGGGATCGGCAGTATCATTTTCGGGGTAATCGCGATCGTTATGGGATTCACCGGGATAGCTGATAATCCGATAAACGCTATACTCGGATTTATCGGTCTATTCCTTTTCGTTGAAGGAATATGGATTATTTTCGCACCGAAACCTATGGGTATGATAGTCGATGGAATAGCGTTATCAATCCTCGGGGTTTGGAATATAATGGTTACTATCGCCAATGCAGCTAATGGGGAAAGTCATGGGTTTTTCGCTATATTAGGGCTGATGCAGATTGCTATGGCAGTCCAGAGTTTTAAAATGTATAAACGATGTTCAGTTATGCCAATGGTTATCCCTACGGAAGAAACTCTCAAAAAGCTCGATGAATTAGCCAAATCGATAGCTAAATCTGAGGTTAAAGACCAGCCGGATATGATTGAATTCCAGATTATTGGTTTCAGGAATCGGCAGATTTGGAAAGGGAAACTAGAATCCGATTCCGCGATATTCGCTGAAGGTTCCGGTCAAGATGTTATTTTCGCTAAGAAGAATGAAGTTGAGTTGGTTAATAATGGGAAAGTGATGGTCGGTAAATCGCTCAATATGCAGTTTAAAACTAAGGATAGAATACTTAAAGGAACCATTAAACCAGAAAGCTTCGACCGATTCACAGCCTGGAAAACGAAACCTATTCCCGGAACTATACCCATTGTTAATTAGATTCGGAATTTTCCTGGATTCTAGCTACTAGCTACTGGGTCTTTATCTCCTAACCTCTTTTTTTATGATTTCATATTTTCATGTTTTCGTGGTATGTTTTATTCTGATTTCTGAATTCTGACCTCTGACTTCTTTATTCTACGCGCTTCGCGCAGAGCTTGACAACAAATACAAGAACGCTTATAATACAGATGATTTTTATTTATGGTTTTATGGAGAAATAAATGACAGAGATTGACCTAAGATCAGTTGGTGATACAATAGTTCTCCACCTTCGAAAAGACCAGCGTTCTATTAATGCCTATACTTTAGCGACTACTTTAATTTCTCTTGCTGATGCGGCTAAAGATGCAAACACTCAAATAAATCCTGGATATGATATAGAAGTCGTTGTTGAAGCATTATCTGATGGAAGTTTTAAAGCTAAAATAAAAGTTCTATATAAAAGTTTGGATAACCTTTTTAGTAAAGAGAGTCTGAAAGCTATTATATTTGCCGTGATAGCTAATTATATCTATGAACATACTTTGTCTCCAGATACATCAATACAAGTAAAGGTTAGTACTAACGAAGTCATAGTTGAACAGGGAAATAAGAAGATAATTGTTCCAAGACAGGTATATGACGCTGAACAACAAATTAAAACTTCAACATATTTCCGCGAAAAGATCGGGAGAGCATTTGACTCAATATTGAAGGATCCTCAAATCAAATCAGTATCCATTGATCCCGATGATAAATACAAATATAACTTACCACCGATTAATCGAGATGACCTTGAAAGAATTGCAATATTACCTCCTACAAATGATGAACGTCATGTAACAGAAGAGACAGCCGAAATGCAAATAATTAGAGCAATCCTGGAAAAAAGCAGACGGCGTTGGGAGTTCTCTTGGAAAGGATTCCGTATTGCTGCACCCATCCTTGACGATAAGTTTTACCAGAACTTTGTCTCTCATAAGATTACGATAGCACCAGGAGATAAATTGAAAGTGCGGCTTAGAATTCTCCAGATACTTGATCATTCTACAGGAGTTTATTTTAATGACGGTTATGAAATATTGGAAGTATTAGAACATGAACCTGCACCAAAACATATACAGACTGAAATAAAATAAATAAATATTTATATATTATTAATTTTCAGTAATAGCTTTTATAATAAAAATACCGATTATGATATTATCTATAAAATTTATTTTACATTTATATAGAAAAATATAAACTATGGATATCAATATATTACTTGCTGTAATAGGTATCATCGTAAGTATAGTTGTAGGATTTGTTACATTCTACTTAGCTGATAAAAGTGCGAGAAGAAACCGTTGGAATAGTGCTAGAGAAATGATACTTCGGGATCTATCAAAATCCCTGGGAGAAGGTACTGTTCCAGATGCTTCAGTAATTGAAGCAACAATCCGGAGTATTCTAAGAGGTTATAATGCAAATGATTTGTCAGTTATTACAGTAGAGGAAATTGCAGATGATTTACTTAGGCAAATAACAGCAGATCCTTTTTTGGACGCAGAAAGACGAAAAAAATTACAGAATGAAGTTTTAAAACTTAAACAGGTTCGAACAAAGTTAGAAGAAGAAGTTTCATTTGAAGAATCTGTAGAAGGACCAATCAAGATAGAAAGTAAGATAGAAGGATTAAGGAGATGGGATTGGTCAAACGCACTATCCATATTAGCTGGAATATTATCTACTTTTATAGTAGCAGTATCTTTCATATCGATTAGTAAAATAGCAGATTCCATTAAACAATTTTTTGTTAACATTTGGCCAGAAATTGGTGCGACATTAATACCAGTGGTTGCGACAATAATTTTTTCTTTGATATCGCTTCTCATTTCTAGTCGGGACAAAAGAAAATAGGCTTATAAACATACATTCTTGTTCTCTTCCTACTTGCTTTTTCGTAGTATCTCGTTTTATAATAACTATAATTATTTATAGATAAGGAGATGCTATGAAAAAGCCCAATCCGGAGTATATTCAGGTTAATAGAGATTTATCAGAGATTCTTGATAGGTTTAGTTCCGTTTTATATAAGAAGGCGTTAAAACTGCTGGTTTGGAGCCCGTATAACTTTAATAAGTTGGTATATGAGAGTATAAATCAGACTTTATACCCCGCCGAACTCGAATCGGCTAAACTCCTATATCTCGAACCGAAACTGCAAATATCCAAATCCGGGCCGTTAGGTAATAATTCGTATGCCGCACCGAGAGAACGGCAGGATTATGCCCGTAGAAAACCGAAAAAAGCATATAAACCTACCCCCGCCCGGCAAACCCAGCAATCCAGAATGCAATTAGCGATTAAGGCATGGAAATCGACTGAACCTTCTATCCAACTTCAATGGAATCAAGCGGCGATGAACATGCAAATGGGTGGTGTCCATCTATTTCGGGGAATATATATCGCTCGGTTAGTAGATAACCTATCCATTCCCGAACCATTCCTACCTACTCAAGACCTGCTGAAATATTACCAATCTAGATAACCGATTTTTAACCAAATTAGGGCAGGGGAACCCTGCCCATACTTTTTCACTTTTGCCGTCTTAAGGATGAACGAGATAATATCTCGTTCATCCCTGAGAAGCGAAAAAATATGTCTTTGGTAGGTAGAGTAGGGTATACTTTGGAGTGCGAGAGTTTACTCTCGCTGTGCATTTATCTAAGTTTACTTAGACAATGATATTATGAGAAGTAAACTTCCTAACTTCATAGCGGTAGTAAACTACCGCAGTCCACATTAGTTTTCGCAGTTAAGTATTAGATTTGTACCAATGCCCGGCAGGGGGTAGCGCAAACGCCAACTATTTTGAGTGGGAATGCATAGAGTTTCCCCCGGGTAGAAGGGATAGATTTCAGGTTGACTAATGGAGCTAATAATAGGGTGCCGGGTTTGAATAGGATCGCATTAACTCTGACCGGATTATTTTTATGGTCGAAACAAGGCATATCCGCACCAAGTAACGCTACTTTCCGGTCGACCACCCATTGCATCGCTTCCGGGGAAAAATAGGGGCTTTGCGTAACATATTCCGGTTTATTCCAATACGCATCCCAGCCGGTAGAAATCAAGAGCGCATCTTTCGGTTTAACCTGGCTGGTATAAGGTTCCAGCTCTTTAACCAAGATCGGTTCCTGGAACTTTTTGGGGTTCAGTTTGATGATGCAAGCATCTAGAATGAAATCTTCCGGATTCAACTGATCGATACTTCGTTCCCCTATATAATAATGGGCGGCAGTCTCTAAATAGGTGGCAGTTAATGAAGTGAATTGGAACGCATATTCGTCATGTTTCCCATCTTCAATCGCAGCAATTTTAGTTATTTTTATTTCCGGCTGATGTGGGCCGTAATGCCACATCCCTTCTTGAATCGTACCGGTGATATCAATCCAACTCATGGTTACTCCTTAAAATCTAGTTAACCAGTTAATCCGCCTAAGGCGGATTAACTGGTTAACTGAGAAAAAACCATAAAACTATTTCGCGCGTTCGACTTTCGGGTTCGGAACCTCTTTAATGGTTTTAATATGGAGTTCGTTCAACTGTTTGGCGCCAACTTCACTCGGCGCTCCGGACATCATACAAGTAGCTTTCTGGGTTTTCGGGAACGCAATAACGTCTCTTATACTCTGGTTTCCGGTCAAGAGCATAATCAATCGATCGAGCCCTAACGCGATCCCGCCATGCGGTGGCGCGCCATATTGTAATGCTTCTAAAAAGAAACCGAATTTATCTTTCGCATCCTCATCCGATATTCCGAATATATTAAACATTTTCCGCTGTAAACCTGAGTCATGGATTCGGATACTACCGCCGCCAAGTTCGGTACCGTTCATAACCAAATCATAGGCAACCGCTCTGGCTTTAACCGGGTCGGTATCAAGTAAAGGAATATCTTCTTCTAAAGGAGAAGTAAATGGATGATGCCGGGCTTTATACATCTTCTCCTCTTCCCGGTATTCCAATAGCGGCATATCGGTAATCCAGAGTAGGTTATATACCCCCGGAGTCCGGAGTTTAAGTTCATCTCCGAAATGGAGCCGTAACCGGCCGAGAACATCGGCGGCTACATCTTCTTTATCGGCAATAAACAGCAATAAATCGCCTGGATTAGCTTTAAACTGCTGCACCAGCATCTTCACCGTTTCCGGGCTCAAAAACTTCGCTACCGGCGAATCTACCCCATTTTCGGTCACTTTAAGCCAGACCAGCCCTTTGGCGCCGAACTGTTTCGCGGTATCGGTCAATTTATCCAACTGGTTCCGGGTATATCCCCCGCAACCGGGCGCGCAGAATCCTCGAACTACCCCTTTACTCGCCACCGCTTTACTAAACACTCCAAACTCGCTGTTTTTAACCAAGTCGCTGATATCCTGGATTTCCAGTCCGAACCGGGTATCGGGTTTATCCGACCCATATTTCAGCATCGCTTCTCCATAGGGCATCCGCGGTAACGGCAATTGCACCTCTTTATCTAACGCTAATTTCATAATCCGCTGCATCAGCGGTTCGATGAACCCAAAAATCGTTTCCTGAGTTGCAAACGAGATTTCGATATCCAACTGGGTAAATTCCGGCTGCCGGTCAGCCCGCAAATCTTCATCCCGGAAACATCGGGCGATCTGGAAATATTTATCGAACCCGGAAATCATCAAGGTCTGTTTCAACTGTTGTGGAGATTGCGGTAGGGCATAGAACAATCCTAAATTCACCCGGCTGGGAACGATATATTCTCTCGCCCCGGTTTCCGGCGTGCTTTTATATAACATCGGGGTTTCGACTTCCAGGAACCCCTGTTGATCGAAATAATCCCGCATCGATTTAATCACTTTATGCCGGAGTAAAAAATTCCGCTGCATTTTCGGCCGTCTAAGGTCTAGATACCGATACTTCAGCCGGATATCTTCCGAAGCGTCCAGTTCATCTTCAATCGCAAACGGCGGAGTCTCGGATTTATTCAGGAGCTGGAGACCGGTAGCATGAAGTTCGATTTCGCCGGTCGCTAAATTCGGATTCTCGGTACCGCTTGGCCGAAGTTCTACTTTCCCTTTAATCGAGACCACATATTCCGACCTTAAAATTCCCGCTTGTTCATGGATTGCCGCATTCTCGGTCGGATTGAATACCACCTGAACGATTCCACTGCGGTCGCGTACATCGATAAACAATAATCCGCCATGGTCGCGTGCCCGTTGTACCCATCCGTTAATAATAATCTCCTGCCCGATATCCGATTTGGTTACCGTACCACAATATTTTGTTCTCTGTAAGTAAGCCATCATTCAATAAAAACTCATTTTAAATTGCAAAATTAGCATTGCAAATTTTAAATTATAAATGCTAAATGCTAAATTTAAAATGAATCTTTTCCTTTACGTTGTGAGTCCTCTCTGTTCGAGTTCTTTTTTCGCTTGTTCAAACCCATCAGCCGCTTTCTGCTGCGCGACCCATTGGGTTAATTCATCCATCCCATCTTCAAACTTCACCTGCGGTTCGAACCCCAGTTTCTGCTGGATGCGACTGATATCGGCATAACAATGCCGGATATCTCCTTTCCGGAACTTATATACCACTTCCGGTTGGGTATGTTTAGTTACCCGGTTCAGTTTCTCTCGGAGCACTTCCGCGACATGCACTATCGACTGCGGTTGGCCGGAGCCGACATTAAACACCTGATAATTCGCTTCCTCTTTTTCCATGGCTAACATATTCGCCTGAACAATATCGCTGACATGGATAAAGTCCCGAGTCTGCTTGCCATCTTCATAAACTACCGGCGCATGATTGTTAAGAATCCGAGACGAAAATATCGCTGCTACCCCGGTATACGGATTACTTAACGACTGCCGGGCGCCATAAGCATTAAAATACCGCAATGCTACCGTCGGAATCTCATAGGCCGTTCCGAAACTTAAAAACATCTCTTCATGGTCGCGTTTAGTAACCGCATAAATCGAGGTCGGGAATAAAGGTTTCTCTTCATCAGTCGGCAATGATTCTACCGGCAAATCGCAATATGGGCATTTCATCTCCCAATCGCTTTCTTTTAATTGCGCTTCCGGCCGGAGTTTCGGAAATACTACGCCACAACAGGAACAGCCATATTTCCCTTCACCATAAATCGACATCGAGGAAGCGACGATAAGCTTTTGAACGGTATGCTTTTCATTGGCTAGGATATCTAATAGGGTAGCTGCACCAAGCGAGTTCACTTCTACATAATGATGAATCTCATACATCGATTGGCCGACTCCGACCGCTGCCGCTTCATGGTATACCACTTCGATACCTTTCAGTGCTTTTATTAGTGCTGCCCGATCCCGGACATCGCCAAGAACGAATTCCGCTTCTGGATTCAAATATTCCGGTGGTTTCTGTTTCTTACCATGTACCTGCGGATCGAGATTATCGAAAATCCGGACGGCATGCCCTTTTTTAACTAACGCATCGACTATATGCGAGCCGATAAATCCGGCACCACCGGTAACTAAAATTCGTTTACTCATAAATACTCCTAAAAAATAATGTCAAATGTCCAAGCTCAAATGCCAATTATAGTTGTCAGTTGTCGGTTGTCAGTTGTCAGTCTGAAAACTAAAACCTGAAAACTAACAACTGGTTTTTACAGGAATTGGGATTGGTTTTTATAATATATATCCGTGTTTCTTTGCGATGCGCTCTTTCATCTGGTTGAATACCACTTGATATTGCGGTGTTCCCGGCGCAACTTTCGCTTCGTATGCTTTAAGGATTTTTAACGTTTCAGCTTCGATCTGGGCTTCCAACTGCTGGTCGGCAATCATGAGTTTCGATACCGCATGGAGTACCGAGATAAGGTCGGCTTCCTTAACTTCAATGAGCTTCTTTTTCGTTAGATTAGCGACAATTTGTTGAGCGATACTATCGATTCGCTCTTCAGATAATCTGGTTTTCGGCTGGTCAGATTGCATAATAAGGTTTATAAAACAATCCCTTTTTGTTTTGCGAGCATGAGTTTCGTTTTCGTTAACATCGCCCGATAATCGATATCCCCTTGTTCCAACTCATTCCGATGCTGGGCTAAAAGCTGTACCGCTTCTTTTTCGAGTTCATCTTCTCGTTTCAAATCGGCAATAATAGTATCTTTAATCACCGGGTCGATAGCTTTCCCCGACGCTAACAGGTTAACCTGCGGCGTTTGCGCTAACAATTCCGCTATTTTCGTAGCTAGATAAGCTATTTTGGGTTCTGACAATCGCATAAAATATATATAGATTACAGGGAGTTTTTATTCCGATTGCAGCAATAAAACCGCTAGAATCAGGCGATAATTTAGTCTTTCATTATCAGTCAAAACGGCAGTTTTGTCAAATCCGATACCGGTTTCAGCCGGATTTAAAAAAGAAACCATTTGGCAAACTTATGATATTTATTTATAATAAATTATAGAATACTAAGGAGGAGAAAAACATGCGGCATATTTTTAGTCTGATTCTATCAATTATATCTCTTATATTTTGGTTTAGCTATTATACGATTACTGATGGGGCTACTATCGATACCTATATCGATTCGCCGTTTGGTATCCATGGCAAAACCTATGAACTCGGGCTGCCAGTCAATCCGCCGCCCGGATTAAAAGAGAATCTATCGATGCAATATCAGAAATTAGGATTGAAAAGCGAAACTGATTGGAATAATAAGATTGCCGGATTCGAAAAAGATATCGGAATTAAATGGGATCGAATCGGATTAGGATTCACCCTGGCGAATGACCTTATCACTCGTGCAGATAGATTAGTTCAAAATACCAATAAACAAGGGGTCAACCTGGTGTTCACTATCAGCTATCAGAACCGGCCGATACCGGGCAATGATGAAGCCGACCGCATCCAGCAGTTGGTAGAACGATATGATGGCGATGGGGTTAATGATATGCCGGGATTAACCCAACCGGTACTATATTGGCAAATCGGGAATGAACCGGAAGGGAGAGTAAAACCGGAAGAATATCTAGAGCTATTAAAATATGCATATAAATCAGTTAAAAAAGCCAGTCCCCGATGTCAGGTGATTTTAGCCGGATTAGAAGTGAGAACCTCACCGGAACCGACTTTTATCGATTCTATATTAAAATCCGGTGCCGGAGCCTATTTCGATATATTAGATATCCATATTTTCGGGAATGCGCGCGGCGAATATCATCAGATTGAGAAGAAATATCTGGAAACGCAAAAAATCCTTAAGAAGTATGGGGTCGATAAACCGATTTGGATTACTGAAACCGGTACCGCTAGCGGAACATTCATTTTCCCGCGAGAACCGGATAAGAAATTCTCACAAACCGAAAAAGAGCAGGCGATCGATTTAGTTCATCGATATATAATCAGTCTAGGTTTGGGTATTAAGAAAGTGTTCTGGGCCTGGGGATTGGTTGAAGATTATGGATTTATGCGGTCGATCGATGGCTTCTTCGACCATACCGGTCTGATATATAACGGACTAGGATTGGATGATCAGGGTCCTTTCGTTAAGAAATTGAGTTATTATTCTTATAAGAAGATGATTGAAAAGCTTGAAGGCTCTGATTGGTCGAAAACCAGCCGGATGGGGAACCTCCCGATAGGAATCAATGGCGTTCGATTCATCAAATCCGGAAAACCGATATATGTACTCTGGTCGGATTATGAGAGTCAGATATCGATACCATTTTATATCGCTGATACAACCGCGACTAAAGTTACGATTACGGAAGCAATTCCGAATTATGATACCGGCAAACAGGTGACTGATTATACCGCCGCTTTTGCAATATCAACCGCTGCAGTGAAAAAAGGTGCAGTAACGGTTATCTTATCCGATAAACCGGTGTATATCGAATAGATGCAATCTGCAGTCTTAAGTCCTAAGTCTTAAATCTAGATCCTAGTCTAAGTGAAATATTATTCTTCTTCGGACTTCGGACTTTGGACTTCGGACTGTTTTTCAAGAATCGCATCAAACCGGCTCAGTTCTACCGGTACCGG